>NZ_CP015109.1:0-300000 GCF_002082015.1 Sporosarcina ureae
ATGACAAAAGAAGAACAAACGGGTGAAGTAGAATTGACTCTTGAAGAAGCAAAAGCGGCTATTATTGAAGCAGGTAAAAAAACAGGTGAACTAACACTAGAGGATGTAACAGAAAAACTGGCATCCTTTGAAATGGAACCTGAGCAATTCGAAGAGTTTCTTGACCAGATAGAAGCGCAAGAAATTGAAATGGATAGAAAAGAAGAAGCTGATCCCAAGGCTGAAAAAGAAGAGCAATTTGATTTAAATGACTTAAGTGTACCGCCAGGCGTCAGAATCAACGATCCAGTCCGTATGTATTTGAAAGAAATTGGGCGAGTGGATTTATTGACGGGTAAAGAAGAAGTAGATTTGGCAATCCGTATTATTGATGGCTTGGCTTCTGAAGCAGAGTTTGAAGAAACAGGAAAAATGACACCTGAAATCGAAACAAGTATTATACGTGGTGAGAATGCCAAAAAGAAATTAGCTGAAGCGAACTTACGTTTAGTTGTCAGTATCGCGAAACGCTATGTTGGTCGCGGCATGCTATTCTTAGATTTGATCCAAGAGGGAAATATGGGTCTTATTAAAGCGGTTGAGAAATTTGACCATACCAAAGGCTTTAAATTCAGTACGTACGCAACTTGGTGGATCCGTCAGGCGATCACTCGCGCAATCGCGGACCAGGCACGTACGATCCGTATTCCAGTGCATATGGTAGAAACGATCAATAAATTGATCCGTGTTCAACGTCAATTGCTTCAAGATTTAGGACGAGAGCCTTCACCTGAAGAAATTGGGGAAGAAATGGAATTGACTCCAGAAAAAGTTCGTGAAATCTTGAAGATAGCTCAAGAGCCGGTATCATTGGAAACACCAATTGGTGAAGAAGATGACTCACATCTAGGCGATTTTATCGAAGACTCGGAAGCGCAGTCTCCTTCAGACCATGCGGCTTATGAATTGTTGAAGGAACAGCTTGAAGATGTGTTGGATACGTTGACAGATCGCGAAGAAAATGTGTTACGCTTACGCTTTGGTCTAGATGATGGACGCACGCGTACGCTCGAAGAAGTGGGTAAAGTATTTGGTGTTACGCGTGAGCGTATTCGTCAAATCGAAGCAAAGGCACTTAGAAAGTTACGACACCCATCACGCAGCAAACGACTTAAAGACTTCTTAGAATAATAGGTGCATCGGCTTGATATAGCCGATGCTTTTTATTCTTTAGTGAAAAAAAGAAGATTGATACTATTGGAGGAGAAAGGATGGCTATAGATAAAAAACAGATCATCATTTCTGAAATCCGGTATTGGAAAGCCAATAAACTTATTCCTGAACATTATTGCGATTTCCTGATTACCTTATATGCGCAAGGAGAAGATCCGGATGAAGTGGCAGAGCAAGAATCGTCCACACTTCAAATTGAACGCAGAAAGTTACGAACTAAACAATTGGTGATTTTACTCATCAGTTTATTGCTTGCAAGCGTAGCATCAGTTGCTATGTTCGTACTGACAGAGTATCCTGTTGCTACATTGACTGTTGCTTCTGTATTAGCTATGATTTTCCTAATCCTGGTATCTGGAAAAATGTTCATCAAGAAAGGTTTTGCACCTTTTCTCTACATATCGATGGCATTCCTTTTATTAATGATGTCATTGAAGATTTGGACTGCATTTTTTGATGGGGACACGGCATTACTGATCGGACTTCTCGTGTTAAATTGCGGTTTATGGTTATTTACTGGGAGAGTATTAAAGTTATTATACTTCACTATTTCAGGATCGCTAGGTTTATTGACAATCGTCGCATTTTTACTATTATCTATATAATCGGATGGAATGTACGGCTACATTCCGTCCGTTCTCTATATATTGTGACATAGAGACTTACCATTTCCCGAGAAATACGGTGAGGTGGAGCCGACAGGGATAATTTTGCCATTGTCAAAGAAAAATGGAACAGTCCATGCGCACCGAAGAGTATTACATATTCTGCTTGTATTTCACTAGGACTGAGCTGTACTGGCGATTCAATGGGTGCTTTCGCCTGATCGAGGCTGACGAAACAGAAACGTCTGCAGTGCTTTCTAACAGTCAGTATACGATTAATGGATCAAAAGACTATATACCAATACAAGCTACGCTAAACACCTAGCATTGGCTGCTGTGACGAATATGGCGATGAAGATCGAACTTGCTCGGACTATGGCGTACCAAGCAGCATAGTTAAAGACCGAGCCAGAAAGTTTCCGATGAAGCAACACAAATACACGGTGGCTATATGCGCGGAAATGAAATCAAGTGTTATTTTCGTGATGCCAAGCTCCTTGAAATTAGAGAAGATACTTTGGAAGTACGACGGGTGGTCATCGCTAGGCAATTAGGTGGTTGACCTGCGAATTATGGCGATTCTGTCACAAAAGACGAAAAGTCATCCAATAACACTTTCAGTTTTCTTATAGATACAGTACAATGTTAAGTGTATACTGTATCTTTTACAGAATAGATTCTGATGAAGGAGGGTAATCCAATGAATAAAAATCCTGTTGTACCATTTCTTTTGATTTTCGCACTTGGAATTGGACTTGTATTCTTCATGTCACTTTATGGCCTAGATCAGAAAAAAGAAATTGCTGGAGCTAACGAAGAAGGCACTGAGCAAGGAACTGAAGAAGAAAGTGCAAACACTGGCGAATTTGACGCAGAAGCTGTTGCGCAGCAGAAGTGTATTAGTTGTCACGGAGATAACTTAACTGGCGGAATGGGGCCAGCTCTAAATAGCTCACTTGACTCAGAAGAAGCACATGATGCAATTAAAAACGGTGTTGCTGGAACTGCAATGCCAGCTGGACTAATTCCAGATGAGAACATAGATGAAATGGTTGATTACATTTTATCATTAGACTGATTGTCTACTTAATTTAAAGAGCCAGTAAACCAGAGTAACTCTCGGTTTACTGGCTCTTTTGAATTGCATGAAATGAGAAGCGATTATACAATAGATAAGAATGAAAGGCGGGGAACCATGAATACCAATCAATTATCGGAACGGCTGTCGATGGTGGCTAGTTTTGTTCCGAAAGACACTGTACTCGCGGATATCGGTAGTGATCATGCCTATCTGCCATGTTATTTAATGAACAAAGGAAAAATTCGTAAAGCCATTGCAGGAGAAGTCGTGACAGGTCCATTTGAAGCAGCGACACGTAATGTAGCTCTGAATGGTTTTGCGGACCATATTGAAGTGCGTCTAGCAAACGGTTTGCAGGCGATAGAAGACGCCGACAATGTAGAGACGGTAACCATTGCAGGTATGGGAGGTACATTGATTACATCGATCTTAGAAGCCGGTAAGGATCGTCTGTCGCATGTACAGCGGATCATCGTACAACCCAATCTGCATGCGATCGCGATTCGGGAATGGGCTGTAGCGAATGGGTTCTGCATTGTAGACGAAGAGATATTATTAGAAGACAATAAAATTTATGAAGTACTCGTATTAGAAAGAGGAACGGCTAATTATTCAAAAACGGATTTACTTGTCGGACCCATTTTACGCTATAAACAATCTGACGTATTCCGAGCCAAATGGGAACGAGATATGTTTGAATGGCAGCGAGTCATAAAAGCGCTTGAGCACGCAGAACAAACAGAAGAAATTAAGCGAAAAAAAGCAAATATACAAGAAAATATAGAATTAGTCAGGAAGGTGTTAGCGCATGAAGAAAAGTAATGGACATCAGATCATTGAACTATTCGAAAAGTGGTCACCGAAGCGACTTGCATTTGAAGGAGACCCGATTGGACTGCACATCGGCCAACTGAATCGTCCTGTAGATAAAGTTCTTGTTACGCTCGATGTCAACGAACACGTGATTGATGAAGCAATTGAAAATGGGGCAAGCCTAGTCATTGCACACCATCCTCCATTGTTTCGTCCAGTTAAATCCATTATGACGGATACACCACAAGGGAAAATGATCGAGAAATGTATTAAACATAATATTGCGGTCTACGCTGCTCATACCAATCTCGATATTGCGGCAGGTGGTGTCAATGATATGTTAGCGGAACGTCTTGGCATACTGGAAACGGAACCGATTGATATTACTAACTCCGAGTATTTGATGAAACTAGCGGTCTTCTGCCCGGTAGACGATGCGGATGCATTACGTCAGAAATTGGCGATGGCAGGAGCAGGTGCGATGGGTGATTACCAGGCGTGCAGTTTCAGCTCACAAGGCACTGGTCGATTCACACCGGTTGCTGGAGCCAATCCGACAATCGGAGAAGTTGGCGAACCGACACGGGTAGACGAGGAGCGAATTGAAGTCGTTTTCGCGGAAAGTCAGCAGGCTAAAGTTATCAAAGCAATGTTTGCCGCACACCCTTATGAAGAACCTGCATTTGATATAGTCAAGATGCAGCGGAAAACGAATGAACAAGGGATTGGACGTATCGGAAAAATTGCCAAAGAGATGACACTGAAGGAATTTGCACACTATGTGAAAGATGTATTCGAAGTTCCCGCTTTACGTTTTGTAGGGGATCCAGATACAAAAATCCATAAAGTGGCGGTGCTTGGTGGGGACGGAAATAAATACATTACGGCTGCCAAGAGAAAAGGAGCCGATGTACTTGTGACTGGGGATATGTATTACCACGTCGCGCAAGACGCGCAGGCACTCGATCTTGCTATTGTAGACCCTGGCCATAATATCGAAAAAATTATGATTGCTGGCGTTGCGAATAAAATGACCGAACTTTGTGGAGAAAATAAATTAGCTGTGGAATTTATTGAATCCAAAATCATTACGGAACCCTTTCAATTTTTATCGTAGATAGAAGAAAACCGTCGAGCTTTTTACTCGACGGTTTTTCTATACTTACGGTTCAATCCGGACTACAGGAGTTGGGTTCTTGACTTTCGGCAAAATTTTCTCGAGCTTGAACTTTCTTTCCGGATGATGTGTTGTAGGGTCTTCTTGATCAAATTCGTTCAGGAACGAAATAACTTCTCTAACGATTATAGTAGGTGTAGAAGCACCTGCTGTTACCGCTACTGTCTCAATGCCCATTAGCCATGCAGGATCGATTTCTGAGACGTCTGAAACGCGGTATGAAGGGGTGTTGGCAATTTCTACAGATACTTGCGTTAAACGGTTAGAGTTATTACTTTTTGGATCTCCAACAACAATCAGCAACTCTGCTTCGCCTGCTTGTTCTGCTACAGCTTCTTGGCGTACTTGTGTAGCTAGACAAATTTCTTGGTGTACTTCGATGTGAGGGAATTTACGCTCCAACTCTTCCATGAGATGTGCAACATCCCATTGGCTCATCGTGGTTTGATTGGTAACCAATAATTTTTCATTGGTAATCTCTAGTTTATCAATGTCTTCAAGGCGTTCAATTAAATGAACAGAATCCGGCGCCACGCCGATTGCGCCTTCAGGTTCTGGGTGATGCTTCTTACCGATATACAGAATGTCATAGCCTTCTGCAACCTTTTCTTCAATTAAATAATGTGTAACAGAAACGTCAGGACATGTTGCGTCAATTGCAACCAATCCTTTGTCCTTCGCTAATTGGCGAACTTCAGGAGAAACACCGTGTGCTGTGTAGATCACTGTTCCTTTCTCCACTTTACGTAAGATTTCCAGACGGTTTTCTCCGTCCAACGTAATAATGCCGTCTTCTTCGAATGCGTCTGTGACGTGTTTGTTGTGGACGATCATGCCTAATATATAAATAGGTCTCGGCAGGGTAGGATCTAGCGCAGCATTCCTCGCAATGACCATCGCATCAACTACACCATAACAATAACCTCTTGGTGATATCTTGAGTACTTTCATTTAATTCACTCCACTCCTCTACTAACTTCTCTTTCATTATAGCGGAGATTCGTGAACGATTCAAAGAGTTCAGAAGGGCGGTTGAAAAATCCGCGGAATAGATGGCTGATTAGTGGCTTGAGAAGGTGCGGTTCTAGGTGTTTGTGGACTACTTGGTCGTGAAGCAGTAGAGGCAGTCGGCGCGTCCGGCATAGATTGCACCCCTTTATATAATCTCCACATGGCAGGTATATTTTGGATAAGTGGTGCAAACTGCTGAACTAAAGGTGCGAATTGTTGAGCGGTATTGAAAAAACGATTAGCAGTTTGCATGTATTGATCAGCCCGTGAAGGACCGGTTTCTTGCATACTTGCCTGCTGTTGTGGAGCACCGCCACGCATTTCTTCAAAACCCCTGGTATTGCCCGGCATGCCTTGAGGAAACGGTGTGGGCGCCCTGTATTGGACAGGCGGAATATCAGGTGTCATCCTAGACTGAGGTGGCTGATTACTAAACGGATAAAAAGATTGATATCTCATCACGAACTCCTTTCTAATTTTTTTGTTGTTTCCCCTATATCCTATGCGAAAATAACCACTGATGGCACCGAATCATGGTACAATAAGATTTATCTAGAGGAGGAACGATATGTCGAAGTTTACTGATTACCAATTCAAACCATTTTTGAGGGAAGCCATTCAAAAATTAGGGTTTGAAGAACCAACACCTATTCAAAAAGAAATGATCCCATTGATCATGAAAAATACTAGTGCAATTGGACAAGCCCATACAGGAACAGGGAAGTCACATAGTTTCCTAATTCCACTTGTTGAAAAACTCAAGCCAGAGCAAGACGAACTGCAAACTGTCATTACAGCACCGACACGTGAATTAGCTGTTCAGCTTCATGATGAATTGAAAAAGCTAATTGAGGGAACAGAGATCAAAAGTGCGATTCTGATTGGTGGAACAGATAAAAAACGCTCTGCTGAACGATTGAAGAGCACACCGCACATCATCGTCGGTACACCAGGACGTATCCAAGACATGTCAGAAACCGGCGCTTTACCGATCCACACAGCTTCTCAGCTTGTCATTGACGAAGCAGACCTTGCATTTGATATGGGCTTCATTGAAGATATTGATAAGTTTGCTTCAAGAATGCCGGAGAAGATCAGCATGTATGTATTCTCTGCAACGATTCCTGAGAAACTTAAGCCGTTTTTATCGAAGTATATGAACTCACCGGTTCATGTGCGGATGGATGATAAGAAACCGTTGACGGAGAATATGCGTTATTCATTGGTGCCTGTCAGAAGTATGGATAAAAATAAGAAACTACTCCACGTGATGGACGCCCTTCAGCCGTATCTTGCGATTATCTTCATGAATACTAAGCAAAACGCTGATCGTCTAGCTGCTTATTTAGCAGAACACGGCCATAAGCCTGGAAAAATTCATGGGGATTTAACACCTCGTGAACGTACACGTGTTATGAAGCAAGTGCGCGATCTAGAGTATCAATACATTGTAGCGACTGATTTGGCTGCGAGAGGGATTGATATTCCTGGTGTTAGTCACGTCATTAACTTTGAATTACCAGAGGATCTAGAATTCTTCGTTCACCGCGTAGGACGTACTGCACGTGCAGGCCTGCAAGGTCATGCGATCACATTGTACGAACCGTCTGATGAAGACGCAATTAATCAAATTGAAAAGCTGGGTATTCCTTTCATTCACGAAGATGTTAAAAATGGTGAATGGATTGAAGTAAAAGAGCGTCAAGCACGTAAGAAACGTGTACGTGAAGTGGATGAAATTGATAAAAAAGCGGATTCCTATGTTCGTAAACCAGATAAAGTAAAGCCGGGTTACAAGAAAAAGATGGCAGAACAAAAAGAGAACTTTAAAAGAAGACAAAGGAGAATTAAGAAGAAATCATGACACAAAATGATATCCTTCTAGGTTCTCATGTATCCATGAGTGGTAAAAAGATGCTGCTAGGCTCTAGTGAAGAGGCTCTAAGCTATGGAGCCAATACATTCATGATCTATACGGGAGCACCTCAGAACACGAGACGTAAACCCATTGAAGAATTAAATATTGAAAGTGGCATACAGAGCATGGAGCAAAACGGTCAAACCAATCTCGTCATTCATGCACCGTATATTATCAACCTTGCCAATACTACGAAACCTGAAACGTTTCGTTTAGGCGTAGACTTTTTGCAACAAGAAATCCAGCGTACTGAAGCGCTTGGTGCCAACCAAATAGTCCTCCATCCAGGTGCCCACGTGGGTGCTGGAGCGGAAACAGGCATCAACAAAATTATTGAAGGCTTAAATGAAGTGTTATCTGAAGACGCGGATGTTCGCATCGCACTTGAAACAATGGCTGGTAAAGGGACTGAGTGTGGTAGAAGTTTTGACGAAATCGCGAAGATCATCGACGGTGTGAAGCATAACGAACGTTTATCCGTATGTTTTGATACATGCCACGTCCATGATGCAGGTTATGATATTGTCAATGACTTCTCAGGTGTCTTAGATCAATTTAACCAAATTGTCGGGTTGGATCGTATTTCTGTCATCCACGTTAACGATAGCAAAAACATTTGTGGTGCTGGAAAAGACCGCCACGAAAATATCGGCATGGGCCATATTGGCTTCGAACCGTTAGCTTATATCGTCCACCATCCGACATTTAAAGATGTTCCAAAAATCTTGGAAACGCCATTTATCGGAACTGATAAAGCGAATAAAAAAGCACCGTATGCAGTGGAAATTGATATGTTAAAAAATCATCAATTCACTCCTGCTCGATTAGAAGAATTGAATAACTGAAAATGTTAGGCGTTGCATACGTGCAACGCTTTTTTATTGTAGTTTATATTGTTCTATATATAGCATAGTTTTCTCATACCCAATGACCGAAATGACTTTTTCAATAAATACGGGTGGAATGCCTGTAAATAGCCAAGTGAATGAAACCTCATCAAGCAAAGGGCGTAACTGTTGCACTTCTTTAATAGATAACTCTACACCGTAACTAGCCGCGTAATGCACGGCTTCCTGATCTGGCAGTTGTTTAATTTCCTGAATTAACTGAAGTAAATCCATCTTCATCAATTCCTCTCAATTGGTTGTATCCCTTCGCATCTTACTATATAATTCATAAAGTAATCGGAATGATTCCGAATTAAAGGAAGGGATATGTATATGACAAATTCCATTATTAACTTAGAGCATATTACGCATAAATTTAACCATTCCATTGCGCTTTCTGATGTCAGTTTAGAAGTGAAACAAGGAGAGTTTTGGGCATTAATCGGTCCAAACGGTTCGGGTAAATCTACATTATTAAAAATCATATTAGGATTGCTGAAACCATCACAAGGAACGATTGAACTGTTTGGCGGCCCTATAGATTCTTTTAACCAACAGCAACGAATCGGCTACGTCTCTCAAAAGTCCAACGCCTTTACAACGCAATTCCCAGCTACGGTATTAGAAGTCGTAAAAAGTGGTCTAACGAGTAAAAAGGGACTGTTCAAGCGATTCAATAAAGAGGATGAACAGCAAGCTATCGACGCACTGCATGTAGTGAAAATGGCGGACCGTAAAGACGAAAGTATAGGTGATCTGTCAGGAGGTCAGCAACAGCGTGTGTTTATTGCGAGAGCGCTCGTGAGCCAACCGGATTTACTAATTATGGATGAACCGACAGTCGGGATCGACAGACAGAATGTTGAATCCTTCTATTCTATGCTTAGCGAATTAAATCGTGAGTACGGAATAGCGATTTTACTCGTAACACATGAAATCGACGTCGTGACAAAGCTTGCAACTCATATCGCGTGCTTGAACCGTTCTATCCACTTCCATGGAGTTCATGCAGATTATGAAAAAATGAGTGAGGCGGAATTATCCGGCTGGTACGGTCATCCTATTCGTCGGCTTCATCAAAAAGAAACGGAGCCGGTTAGATGATTGAAGCTATTTTCACTTATGAGTTCTTACAGAATGCTGTATTATCAGGGCTGATCATCGGCTTAATCGCACCGATGCTCGGATTGTTTATCGTTGTGCGTCGTATGTCGATGATTTCAGACGCGCTCAGTCACGTGGCGCTTGCAGGGATTGCAGGTAGTCTCTATTTAAGTCAGCAAGTATTGTTTTTTGCCGCGCTGAATCCAGTGTATTTAGGAATGGGTGCAGCGGTAGTCGGGTCTTTATTGATTGAGCGATTACGCAGGGTGTATAAAAGCTTTGAAGAACTAGCAATTCCAATTATTTTATCTGCCGGAATTGGCTTTGGTGCAATATTCATATCTCTTGCTAAAGGATTTGGTACAGACTTAGTTGGTTACTTATTTGGCTCAGTGTCTGCTGTGAGCCGGCAAGATTTATACATTGTCATTTTAATCGCTATTATAGTGATTGCATTTATATATTTCTTATATAAAGAGTTATTTTCTTTGGCATTTGATCCTGAGTATGCGAGAGTCTCGGGGATAAATGAGCGCATCATTCAAGCGGCATTTATGATAATCACAGCGCTAGTCATTGGTGCATCCATGCGAATTGTTGGAATTTTGCTTGTATCTTCGTTGATGACATTGCCAGTGGCAGCTGCTATTCAAGTGGCTAAAAGTTATAAGGGTGCACTAGTATACTCAATCATCTTCGGAGAAATCGCCGTAGTCATCGGACTGATTTCTGCATATTACTTAGATATTGCGCCTGGTGGGACGATTGTAGTTACGTCGGTGTTCATTTTACTGTTAGTACTTTTCGGGAAAAAAGTACGGTCATGAGAAGCAGGAAAGGTGGCGTTACAGTATGTCGATAGATGAAGCATGGGACATTCTATTGAAATATGATTATAAACGGACAAAAAATCGGGAAATATTATTGCGCTTTTTTGATGAAATGGATCGCTATGTGACAGCTATGGAAGTTCGCGTGGCAGTGGAGCAGGATAATCCGGGCATTAGCTTTGATACGATCTACCGGAATCTAGCTATGTTCTCGAAGCTTGGCATTTTAGATGAAACAGAGTTGAACGGCGAGCGACTTTTTCGCATGCAATGCGCAACGGATCATCATCACCATCATTTCATTTGTATGGCGTGTGGTAGCACGAAATCCATTCCGATTTGCCCAATGGATAGTGTAACAGTCAATTTGTCGGATTATGAAATTGAAGGGCATAAGTTTGAGATTTATGGCAGATGTCCGAAGTGTAAAGTAGGGTAGTTTGAATGATAAAGGCGGTACATCATGTAGTTCATGATGTGCCGCCTTTTTTATTGAATAGTATTCAAATGGAAGTAAGTAATAATATGGCTCCAAGCAGTGTAAGGAGGAGAAATACATAGCGAATAAATTTTTCATTTGGAATACGACGCTGTATAAAGATACCGAGCCATACTGCGAGTAGTAGAGTTGGGAAAGTGTAGCCGTATAATAGAAAGACATCTTTTGACCAAAGTCCTCCTAAAGCCTGTCCGGCAACTATCAATGCACCTGTAATAAGAAAATGGGCTTGCAAAGTACCGCGAAATCGCTGAGGCTCCCATCGTCTTACTGTACCATACACTACTACTGGCACACCGTGAGTATTATAAGCACTTCCGAGAACGCCCGATATAAATCCAACTGGTAATGACCAGAACTTCGCCTTCAGTCTTTCTGTAGTAAGTGTATTATGTACTAAACTCTTGCCGAATGAATACGTACCATAGAGAATTAAAAAGATCCCGAGTGCAATGGTGATTAGCGTATCGGGCAGTTCGACGACTAATACAATACCTACAGGGATACCAACTAAAGCACCTATAACTAAGCGGAGTAAAGCTTGACGATCCACATGACGCCATTCTGATGCTACTGTAAATAACGCCACCGTGAGTCCAACCAAACCTATTAACGCGATAGATGTATGTAAATCTACTGATAACAATGCAAGTAATGGCATACTGACAACTGCTTCACCAAAACCGAATGTGACACGCGACAAAGCACCAATAAATACAGCAAGTATTACTAATACAATAAGATTGACAGACATAAACAAAACCCCGATATCTATTATTTTACATAATAATTATTTACTACATATTACTATATAGAAATAATTCAAAGTAAGATGAAGATATACAAGAATACTATGAAAAAAAGAGCACCGCAATATGCGATGCTCCATCAATTATTTACTTTTCATTATTTCCGTTGCATGAAACAACTGTCTAACGTACTGATCAGCTTGTTTCCAATTGGCTACTCGTATGACGCCTTCCGGAATCGGATCCTGATTATAAGGGGTATCAAACAAGAATACGGGAATATCCAGCTCTTCGTGAATGCCTACCGCATTGTCATGCTTGTCTTCGAAAAATGCATCCACGTTGAATTGCTTGGCCGCCTCAATTTTATGGTGCGTGCCAATCAACTCCACGTGATCATACGGAATTTCCTGCTCAACGAACCAGTTGGTCGTACATTCCAAGACGTTGTTACCGCGTGCTGAAATATAGAATAACTCATACTGCTTTTTCCAGTTCGTTAGTACTTCTTTTGCGAACTGTTGGGCAGGGGATGTCTGATAGATTAGTTCTTCCGTTTCCTTATACCATTGTCCAAACTGTTCAGGATCCACATCAAACGCTTTCGTCAAATCATACTCCTTAATGTCATCGAGTGTAAGATTAGAACCAAAGCGTTTATTGATATGAGGAAGAAGTGCTGTAGGGCAGGTTACGGTGCCGTCAATGTCGATCCCGAAACGAATGTCCCTCATTCAGAAACGCTACCTTGTGCCGCAAGTGCTTCTTCTTGTCTTTTCTTCTCGAAATATTCTTCAGCCAAAATATCAATTTCTTTTTTCAATTCTTCGACCATTGTCTCTTCAGGAACTTTTCGTACGGTTTTACCGTGCATGAATAGCAATCCTTCACCACGAGCGCCAGCAATACCGATATCCGCTTCACGTGCTTCACCTGGGCCGTTTACTGCACAGCCGAGAACAGCTACTTTTAACGGAGCTTTAATGTTCGAGATATATTCTTCTACTTCATTGGCAATAGAAATAAGGTCGATTTCAATACGGCCGCATGTCGGACAAGAAATTAATGTTGCAGCGTTAGATGATAAGCCGAATACTTTCAGTAACTCTTTCGCTACTTTGATTTCTTGAATTGGGTCTGCACTTAACGATACGCGCAGCGTGTTACCGATACCTGCTGATAGAAGGGACCCAAGTCCTGCTGCACTCTTAATCGAGCCTGCGAATAACGTACCGGATTCTGTAATCCCTAAGTGCAGTGGATAATCGAATGCTGCAGCTGCAAGCTTATACGCTTCGATCGCCAAGTTCACGTCAGATGCTTTAAGCGATACGATAATATCATGGAAATCCAAGTCTTCAAGGATTTTGATATGATGCAATGCACTTTCAACCATACCTTCTGCAGTAGGGTAGCCATACTTCTCAAGAATTTTTCGCTCTAGTGAACCTGCGTTGACACCGATACGAATTGGAATGCCTTTTGCTTTTGCTGCGTTCACGACAGCTTCGACTTTTTCTTTACGGCCAATGTTACCTGGGTTGATGCGAATTTTATCTGCACCTTGTTCTATAGCAATCAATGCTAATTTATAGTCAAAATGAATATCCACTACTAACGGGATATTGATCTGCTTTTTGATTTCACCAATCGAATACGCTGCACGCTCGTCGGGACATGCTACACGTACGATTTGGCAGCCAGCGTCCTCTAAACGTTTAATCTCTGCAACTGTTGCTTCGACATCATGTGTTTTTGTCGTCGTCATGCTTTGCATAAACAGCTCATTGCTTCCCCCGATAGTTAAATTACCAACTTTTACGGGACGGGTATTGGAACGATGAATCATTTCAGTCATTATGTCTCTCTCCTTCAAATGAGTAAATACCATCATATATAGATGGAATATAAAATTATCTTTTTTCGTCTTCTTCGCAAACAGATTCTACCTGTTCACCAACTGGTAGCTTAATTCGTTCGCCAGCTACAAATTGTTGACGTTCGAGATGAGGGTTCATGGAATAAAATTGCTCCAACCTCTCAAGAAAGTTTTGTGTTGAATCTGGATATAATGCGAATAACGATTCTATTGTATCACCTTCAACCACTCGAATGACAATTGAATGATTCGGCGTTTCTTCTGTACAGGACGATTCATCTTCAAAAAAGGCTGCAAGAGGGATTGTCCCTTCTGTTAAATCCATTCGAACAAAGTGAACAGTGCAAAATACAGCAAGTGCGATCAGTAAAATTCTCATCATGCATCCCTCCTGCACTACACTATGCAGACAAGAGGAAAACTATTCATCTTGGTTGTTTCGGATAGTAGACTGCAGCTCTCCACACGTAGAGTAGATGAACTAGCGATGCGATCCACAAGCTATACGGTTGCATAGAAGGAACAAATTCAAATGCCATCGTCAGCAAGATGGGGAATGTTGCAGCAATCGCTGCCGTTCGCCACATAAAGCGGAATTCGCCTCGGCGATGCAATAGTTTCAATAGCAATACCCCTATGATAGCAAAAATACTGACGCGAATAAATAAATACGACGTAATAATGACCAATTGCAAGACAAATGCGATTGGATAGATCAAAAAGCCGATTGTTTTGCCGATTTCCGCTAATTCAGGTGATGACTGGAACAGTGTGTGATCGCCTATGACAAATTGCAGAAATGATACACCAGTGTAAAGAAAGATAAACACGAATATGTATTGAATGACTTTACCGATCGATAACAAGCGGAATGCCGCAAGTTTTTTCGGTTCATGTAAAGAAGCTTTGAAAAGTTGATGGAATTTCACTAAGCCGGCCTCCCTTTCTACATATAGTCTACCATTTTTTTAAAACATACTGCTTTGCAGAAATTTCGACATTCTTATGACATTTCATTGCTGCATTGTTAAGGTGATGTAAAGATTGCAGTAGGACACTTTACAATTGACGTATACAACTCTCATAATAGGTTGAAACTTCACGCCAAGAACAACAGGTGAAGGGTAGTTAGAAACCATACATAAAACGTTTGATGGAGGTTGACAATTAAATGGAAGTTAACTGGCAAGAATTGGTGTTCCAATTTCTTGGAGGCTTAGGAATTTTCCTATTCGCAATTAAGTACATGGGAGATGGATTGCAAAAGGCTGCAGGGGACAGACTTCGTGCAATCTTAGACCGTTTTACAACCAATCCATTTATGGGGATTCTTGTCGGTATTATAGTAACAGTGTTAATCCAGTCTAGTTCAGGAACAACTGTTATTACTGTCGGTCTGGTAAGTGCTGGATTCATGACACTCCGTCAGGCGATCGGCGTTATCATGGGCGCCAATATCGGTACGACTGTGACGGCGTTTATTATTGGTCTAGACGTCGGTGCATATGCATTACCGATCATGGCATTCGGTGCCTTCTTAATTTTCTTCGTCCGTAAAGCTAAAATCAAGAACCTAGGTGAAGTCATCTTTGGTTTCGGAGGATTGTTCTTAGGACTTGAATTAATGAGTGACGGAATGAAGCCATTACGTTCATTAGAAGTATTTACTGATTTCACACTCGCAATGAGTGAACATTCATTGCTGGGCGTCGTAGCAGGAACAATCTTCACGCTTATCGTTCAAAGCTCCAGTGCAACTGTCGGCATATTACAAGGTCTCTTCGCTGAAGACTTAGTTACAATGCAGGCTGCATTGCCGATTTTATTTGGTGATAACATCGGAACAACCATTACTGCAGTACTTGCGGCACTAGGTGCATCCGTTGCGGCAAGACGAGCGGCAGCTGTACACGTGCTATTCAATATTATCGGTGCCATCATCTTTATGCTCTTACTCATACCATTTACAGCGTATGTCGAATGGATGGCAAGTGTATTGAATCTCGAAAGCAAGATGCAAATCGCATTTGCGCACGGTTCGTTTAACATTGCCAATACCGTCTTGCAATTTCCGTTCATCGGTGCTTGGGCATATTTAGTCACGAAGATGATACCGGGCGAGGATGTAACCATTGAGTATAAACCGAAACATCTCGACCGTCGCTTCATCACACAATCACCAGCTGTCGCAATAGGACAAGCTAAAGAAGAAATTGTTCGGATGGGTGATTTCAGTGTCCGAGGTCTTCAAGAATCGTTCGAGTATTTGAAGACAGGTCAGAAGAAATATGCAGAAACAGCGTATCAAATTGAAGATGCCATCAACAATCTCGACCGTAAAATTACAGATTACCTAGTAGAAGTATCCGTGGTAATCGTTTCGCCAGCTGAATCTGGACGTCACGTCTTATTGATGGATACGGTCCGAGATATCGAGCGAATTGGTGACCATTTCGAAAACATCATCGAGCTAATCGATTTACGTGAAACTAATAAATTGAAACTAACAGATGATGCAATGGACGATCTATCAGAAATGTTCACATTGACAATCGAAACAGTTCAAAAAGCGATTGAATCATTAGATTCAGACGATACGGATCTAGCACGTGTCGTTTCAGAGAAAGAAGATTTAATTGATAACATGGAACGTCGATTCCGTAAAAATCATATCGTCCGTTTAAATGAAGGACATTGTAGTGCGCAAGCTGGCATGGTATTCGTCGATATCGTTTCGAACCTTGAGCGAATTGGTGACCATGCAGTAAATATTGCGGAAGCAATTTTAGGCAAGCACGCATAATGAAATAAGGAGTGACAGCTATGTTATGGATCGGTTGGACATTGGCCATTATCATGTTCGCGATCGCGTTTGTCGGATTGATCTACCCTGTCATTCCATCTGTTATTTTTATCTTGGCGGGTTTCCTGCTTTATGGCGCGTTCGTTTCATTTGAAGAGTTAACGTGGTTATTTTGGGCGATTCAAATATTATTCGTTTTATTGTTGTTCGGAGCGGATACATTCGCCAATCTTGTCGGGGTTAAACGCTTTGGTGGAAGTAAAGCGGGAATGTGGGGAAGTACGATTGGATTGTTAATCGGACCGTTCGTCATACCGGTCATTGGTATTCTAGCAGGGCCTTTTCTTGGTGCGATCATCGCAGAGATGATTTTTGCTCGGACAAGTATTAAACAGGCTTTTCGCACAGGAGTCGGTTCTGTTGTTGGTTTTCTGACGTCAGTTGTTGTAAAAGGTATCCTTATGGTGGTCATGATTGTCATTTTTCTATTTTTTCTCCGTTAACAGTCCATTTTCTTTGAATGCTGACACATATTTTGATAATGTGAAGTAGTAGGGCAAAACAGAGATAATTTAGAGGAGGAATGGAAATTGGCTTATACTTTACCAGAACTACCATACGCATATGATGCGTTGGAGCCACACATCGACAAAGAAACGATGAACATCCATCACACGAAACACCACAACACGTACGTAACTAACGTGAACAATGCACTAGAAGGTCATGAAGAACTTCTGAACATGCCTGTTGACGAGTTAGTTGCAAACTTGGACAAAGTTCCAGAAGACAAGCGTACAGCAGTTCGCAATAACGGTGGTGGGCACTCTAACCACTCATTATTCTGGACAATCCTTTCACCAAACGGTGGCGGCAATCCAACTGGGGAAGTTGCAGAAGCAATCGACAAGAAGTTCGGTAGCTTTGACGCTTTCAAAGAAGAGTTTGCTAAAGCTGCAACAACTCGCTTCGGTTCAGGCTGGGCTTGGCTTGTTGTAAACAACGGTGAACTTGAAGTAACATCAACTCCTAACCAAGACTCACCTTATATGGATGGTAAAACACCATTGCTAGGGTTGGACGTTTGGGAGCATGCTTACTACTTAAACTACCAAAACCGTCGTCCAGACTACATTTCAGCATTCTGGAACGTAGTAAACTGGGATGAAGTAGAAAAGCGTTACCAAGACAATAAATAATTGAAACCTGACACACATCTAGTTCGTCTAGATGTGTGTTCTTTATTATTTTCATGCTATAATTCTTATACATAAACCTTCTAAGAAAGGAGATTCCTGTTGAAGAGAAACCAGAAAAAGGCGGAGCCGCTCAAAACGGGTCAACGTCAACATATTGCATTTCGAATGAATTTTTTATTTGTAGCGATTTTTGTCTTTTTTTCCTTACTCATTTTTCGTTTAGGTTATTTGCAAATCGTCCAAGGGGAAGATTATACACGTAGTCTTGAACGAACGGAGGAAATCGCAGTCAACACGAGCACACCGCGTGGTAGAATCTTCGACCGTTCTGGAAAAGTACTTATAGATAATGAAGCAAAAAATGCTATAACGTATACAAAAACATCCTCCACGACAACAAAAGAAATGCTGGCGCTTGCAAGAAAAATGGCCAAGTTGATAGATCAGGATACTCAACGTGTCACTATGGGTGACAAACGAGATTTTTGGATTTTATTGAACCCTGTAAAAGCAGCAGAGAAAGTACCTAAGAAAGAGCAAGCAGAGCTCAGTAAAGATGACAACAAATCTCAAAAAGATATCCAACGAGAGATTAACCAGCTGACGCGCGACCGGATCACAGACGAAGAACTAGCTACCTTGTCAGCGGAGGATTTGGAAGTGCTCGCCATTTACCGTGAAATGATGGCAGGTTACGCTTATTCACCACAAGTTATTAAAAGCGATGGCGTGACAGATGAAGAATTTGCCGTCGTGTCAGAAAGGTTAGATCAACTGCCGGGTGTCAATACAACTACTGACTGGGACCGAGTGAAAAAATCGGATAGTGCGATTCTAGGATCTACAACGAGTCCAGTAGAAGGTATTCCTCGTTCACACGTAAACTATTTCCTGGCGAGAGATTATTCGCGTAATGATCGCGTTGGGCGAAGTTATTTAGAATCGTATTATGAAGATTTACTGAAAGGTCAAAAGACGATTGTGAAAAATATCAAAGATCGCACAGGAAAAGTGGTCGAGACGAAAACGGTAAAAGAAGGACAGCCTGGTAAAGACCTAGTGTTGACTACAGATACAAATTTGCAGAAGGCACTCGAAGATGTGGTGTCCAATAAATTATTGCGTCTAAAACAAGGCCCGAATACGAGTGCGTTAGAATCAGCATTCCTTGTCATGTTGGACCCGAATAACGGGGAGATTTTGTCACTCGTCGGTAAGAAAGTAGTAAAGGACGAATCGACAGGACGATGGGCGATACAAGATTACACATATGGTACGTTTACTTCAGCGTATGAAGTCGGATCCACAGTGAAATTGGCGACGATGCTTACCGGTTATAATGAAGGAGCTGTGAAAATCGGTGAAGTAAAAATTGACCAACCGATCAATATTGGTGGTCGATACAAACGGTCGTTGTTTAATCCGAATGGTCGAGTGGCATTAAATGATATTGCCGCTATCGGTCGGTCATCTAACGTATATATGTTCCGAATTGCGATGGGATTAGGAAAAGCAACATATCGACCAGGTCAAGGTTTGCCAATTGACAAGAAAGCCTTTGACACATTCCGTGAGAATTTTGCTGCATTTGGATTAGGTGTTAAAACAGGAATAGATCTACCTGGTGAATATACAGGGGTAACCGGTACTGAAACAATTCCCGGAAAACTTCTAGACTTCTCGATTGGACAGTTTGATACGTATACTCCTCTGCAGATGGCGCAATATGTTGCAACCATTGCAGCAGATGGCAATAGAATTGCACCGAAGATTTTAAAGGAGATCCGAGAACCTTCTCCGGATGGGGAGGTACTAGGGGAATTGATTGAGGAAACGCCCGTAAACGTGTTGAATCGTTTAAAAAACTCACAAGTGGAAATCGATCAAGTAAAGAAAGGTATGCATTACGTATACTATGGCGCGAACGGTACAGCTTCTGGATTATTAGCGGGAGCGCCATACACGGGAGCAGGAAAGACGGGTACCGCGGAATCGTTTTATTATACGGGTAATAAATCCAACCCAGTTATTCCGACAATCAACCTGTCTCATGTAGGGTACGCTCCAGCGGACAAACCAGAAGTTGCGTATTCAGTTATTGTCCCTTATATTTCAACGAACACGAAACGATATCCATCCGCAACAGCAAGTGAAATTGCCAAAGAAGCACTTGACGTATACTTTGAACAGAAAAGACAGAAAAACGCAAAAGCAGACAATGCATCTCCGGATGTAAGAATACAGAAGTAACATAGCCAATCGACACAAAAAGACGAAAACCACTTGGTTTTCGTCTTTTCATATTATAAGTGTAAAAAGATTCTAGCAATCTCAGGAAACCGCATATCGGAGCGTAATTCGTATGTACCTGGTTTGATTTTTCGTGTATATTCATTTTCTATTATATATAGTTCAAATGCATCGGCATCTTGTATTAACTTTTCTTTTTTTAATTCACGTGATAACTTGGCGGGTGTAATGCCTGCTTTCACGGTAAAACGTTTTGTGATGATCTCATCCGCTTCATTTTCAGCTGGAATCGTTTCTTGTTCGGATTCCGGTTTACGAATATTTTCTTTCCGCGACAATGTCTGGGAAATGGCTAGTTCTTTTTTTAGAATAGCTACTTCTTCTTTGGAATCAGCTAATTGTTTTTGTAACGCACCTTCAGATGTTTGTTGCTGTACAAAATACAAAATACCACCAGCTATCAAACAACCAATACCTACGGCGCGCAATATTTCCTTGATCATGACAACCGCACTCCTTTAGAATGTAGCACTTCCGTTACTTCCCTTTCACTGAGTGAAGCGCGTTTTGCAATCTCAGGGATGGTATAGCCTTGTTTGTGAAGTGAAGTAATTTGATTAACAATAATTGCGTGTATTGGTTTTTGAGGTGCTACTGCAATGGGTTCTGGAGCAGGGGAAGCGACCATCAATTCTTCTTCAAGCAATCGCACTCTCTTTTTAAGATTACTTGTTTCATGATGAAGGCTGATTGATACGCTTTCCAACTCATCATCTATTGCACGAGTCTTATTTCCCACAAAAAATGAAAGAATGACAGCCAATACACCAATGCTAAGTAAGATTAAGGGGATATCCATACTATTTCCCTCCAAAATAACTAGATTTTCCTTCATAATACCATAAGCACATGATGAATGATATTTGAATATTTTTTGCTGTACAATGAATAAAACTATGGTATAATATATTAGTCGTATAAATCATGCTCATGTTTTACTTATATCTATAGCTATTGAGTGGGAGGGACAGTAATGCGCGTAAACGTAACACTCGCTTGTACAGAATGTGCAGAGCGTAATTATATTACTAAGAAAAACAAGCGTAACAATCCAGAACGTATTGAAATGATGAAATATTGCTCACGTGAAAAAAAGCAAACTTTGCACCGTGAAACGAAATAATCATTAAAACCAAAACCTGCTTCGGTTTTGGTTTTTTCTTACGGGAGGTAATACAGTGGAAAAGCAACACCTTCGGAAACAGGTTATACAGAAATTACATCAATTAACTCCATCTGATCACGAACGAAAATCAGCTATTATAACGGAAAAAGTTCTTGCTTCGGATGAATTTAAGTATGCAACGACCATCGGAATCACGTTATCCAGATTTCCGGAAGTGGACACGCATCGTTTGATAGAAACCGCCTGGCAAGCAGGAAAGCGAGTTGCGATTCCACGGTGTATTTCTTCTACGAGAGAAATGGATTTCCGTTTGATCGATTCATTTGATCAAACAGAAGTGGTCTATATGGATTTAAAAGAACCGAAAATTGATTTGACAGACTCTGTAAGACCCGAAGAAATAGACTTGCAAATTGTTCCAGGTGTCGTGTATTCAGAGACTGGTTACCGCATTGGTTTCGGTGGCGGTTATTACGATCGCTATTTGATAAATTTTCCATTTGAAACGATATCACTGGCATTTGACTGTCAAATCCGCCATAATATAATGAGGGAGCCGCATGATGTTCCGGTGTCCTATATTTATACAGACGAACATATTATAGATTGTCAGAAAGTCCGTGAAACGAATGAATGAATTTTATGATGTGATGAAATTGCTTAAACGTTTTGGCGTAATCATCTATACAGGCGATAAACGACAGGACAGCATGGTAATGGAATCCGAAGTAAAAGAACTGTATGACCACCAATTTATTGATCAACAAACATATATTCAAGCATTGCTTGTATTGAGAAGAGAACAAACGAGCTAATAATTAACTAAAATATACGAACTACTCATTCCTCGTCTTATGTGAAACTTTTCACGCAGTCAAACGTCTAAATATATGATGACTATATAACAGTATCTAAACGAAACGAAAGGAAGAGATGGAATGAGAAAATTTTCATGGCCTAAGCATTCCGTACTCATTATCGCAGTAATCGCAACTTGGTTGACTACCTACATCGGGTATTACACCAGTTTCAATATGAAAATCGATAATGCTATGCAACAATTTATTCTACTAATTAATCCCCTAGCATTTCTATTGTTTATTTATGGGGTTGCTTTATTTATTAAAAAGACGAAAACGCGTAACCGATATATTTTAGCAGTAAGTGTAATCACATCCTTTATCATGTTTGCCAATGCCGTGTTCTATCGTTTCTTTACGGACTTTATTACACTGCCTCTATTGTTCCAGACAAGTAACTTTGCAGATTTAAGTTCTTCAATCACTGAGAATTTGAGACTTCTGGATCTATTCTTTTTCTCGGACGCCTTGATTATTTTAGTAGCCATACGCTTCTTTAAACAAGGGCCAATTCAAGAATCAAGCCGTAAGATGGGACGCAAAGTGTATTTTGCAGCAGCCGCTACGTTGATGATGTTCAACTTGGCACTTGCTGAAGCAGAGCGCCCGCAGTTATTGACAAGAAGTTTTGACCGTGAATTACTCGTTAAAAACATCGGTACGTATAACTACCATTTATATGATTTATTCGTTCAATCCAAATCCCATGCACAGCGTACGTTTGCTGATGGGACGGAATTGACGGAAATAGAGAACTACGTCAAAGCCAACCACGCACAACCGGATCCGAAAATGTTCGGTACAGCAAAAGGTAAAAACGTCATTATCGTTTCTCTTGAATCGTTACAGAACTTTGTGATTAACAATGGTATGGATGGACATGAAATTACTCCATTCTTGAATGAATTAACAAACGATAAAGATACATTCTACTTTGACAACTTCTATCAACAAACTGGATTAGGAAAAACATCTGACTCTGAGTTTATTGTAGAGAATTCATTATATGGACGTAACGGTAGTGCAGTATTCTTTACGCACAGCGGTAACACATATAACTCGCTTTCTGAACGACTAGGCGAGAATGGATATGCTACAAGTGTCATGCACGCTAACAGCAAGAGCTTCTGGAACCGCGACATTATGTACAAAGCACTTAATGTACAAAAGTTCTATGATGTAGATAGCTACACAATCGGTGAAGATGAAGCAGTCAACTGGGGAATGAAAGATATTCCGTTTTTCCATCAATCTGTTGATTTAATGAAAGACATTCAGCAACCATTTGCTACGCGAATGATTACACTAACAAACCATCATCCATTTGATTTGGATGAACAGGATAAATTAATTCCTGAATACACATCAAATTCCAATACGTTGAATAAGTATTTCCAGACAGTTCGATATATGGATGAAGCGGTTAAGGAGTTCTTTGAGGACTTGAAAGAAAGTGGTTTATATGAAGACTCGATCATCGTGATGTATGGAGACCATTATGGTATTTCCGAAAACCACAATAAAGCAATGGGTATGTATATGGATAAAGAAATTACACCATTTGATAATGCGGAACTTCAAAAAGTTCCATTGTTCATTCATATGCCAGGGTATGGTGAAGGTAAGCAAATGCATGAGCTTGGCGGGCAGGTAGATATTCGCTCAACCATTCTTCATCTACTCGGAATTGATACAAAAGCAGACATGCAATTCGGTTCTGATTTATTCTCACCAGATCGTGAACCATTCGTCATCTTCCGTGATGGCCGTCTTGTCACAGACAAAAATATTTACGCACAGGAAGTTTGCTATGATATCGAAACAGGAGAACCATCATCAGATGCAGCCCAATGTGAGCCGTATATTGAGCGTGCCAATACTGAATTAAATTATTCAGATACCATCATCAATGGTGATTTGCTTCGATTCAAAGAAAGACCAAATGGCAGTCCTGAACTAAAAGAAAGTAAATAACGTGATGAGCTGCGCGGCTGCCTATGCCGTGCAGCTTTTTTTAGTAAAGCAGAGGAAGTGAAAAAGTGAAGAGAATACTCGTCCCGTTAGTATGCTCAGTATTTTTAATAGCATGTACGCAATCTGAAGATATTGAAACCGAAGAACAACCAGTAGAAAACGAAGTCGAACTAGTAGAAACTCTTACGGCTTCGCAAGATGATATTCGCTTTGTTGTAGGCTGGTTAAATGAAACGGAGATTTTATTCGTCGGCAACAAAGATACTGAAGATCGTCTGTTGTCATTTGATTTGCAAACCGGAGACATACATACAATATTTAGCACGTCTGCAACGATTTCTGAAGTACAAGTTCATCCTTCTGCTTCGCAACTGCTAGTCAAAACAGCAGATGACTCAACGGAAGCCATCTTACATATACTTGATCATGCAGGTACGCCACTTAATGAAGTGTCGGTAGCATCCTCAGAGCTTGAAATACGGTGGAATGGTTCCGACGCTTCACAAATATTGATTACTGCTTTCTCTGATGACTGGAGTTACGAAATTTTGTGCTATGACGCTACTGACGGTACATTGGTAGCGGTAGAGCTGCCTGATCCATTTCCTCATTGGTTAGGTACTGAAGAGTTGGTGTATATAGAAGACGCTGATGTATTGAAACAATCACTGATTACAGGAGAGAAAACTACACTTGCGAATCATGCCAATCAATTGTATTCAGCTACAGATCAAGTATTGATTGAATCATTTGAAGGTGAACAAATACGGTATGCAATAGTAAATTCGGCTGGAGAAGAGAAAAACTCTTGGCTTGTTGAAAATGATGGTTTCGTGATGGATCGAGCTGTTTTATTAAATGAAAATACATGGATGATGACGGTTACTAATCAAACCGAGATGATGCCAACCAGTTTTCTTGTGAAGATAGAAGAGGGTAAGGAAGTGATGCGCCAGGAGCTGCCAGAAGGTGGGACACTAGATTGCGAAGGCGACAAGTGTCTGACGGGATATAGTCTGGATACTTGGATTGATATTGAGACCGGCGAGACGGTAAAGTGGTTAGAGATTGGGCGCGTGGAGTAATCTTTACTATAGAGAAGGGTACTTCATTACTGATCACTCTCGGAATCGTAGCATAAAAAATAAGGACATCCCCAAAGAAGGGGTGTCCTTATTTTTTGGAACTTATTTGTGTAGTTGTGGTGGGTATCCAGAATATATGACAGTAGCGATCGTAAATCCTCCGATAACTACAACCGTAACCACATTGAAAACTATACTTAACAGATTCCGCTCTTTAAAAGCTTGGACCGTTCCAAAGACTGCTAAAATTGCAATCAATCCAAAAATGATGACTAATAAATTCATTGAGTAGACACTCCTTTCAACATTGAAAAAATGAATGCCATAAAGCGATATTCCTCTTCTATTGTACTGTTAATGAATCGTTTTGTCGAGATTAAATAATGACGATTATTTGAAGTTTGTGTCCATATTCATTAATATTAGACAAAGAGGTGAATTAAATGAGGATACATATACATCCATTAGGTCCAATTCAGACGAATTGTTACATAGTGGAAGACGAAAAGAAAAATTGTTTACTATTTGATCCGGGTGAAGATGGTGAGGCATTATTATCGGAGATACGGAAGTTATCGCTGAAGCCTGTTGCTATTTTACTAACGCATGCACATTTTGATCATATTGGGGCGTTGGAAAAGATCCGAACAGCTTATGAAATTCCCGTATATTTGCATGTGGCGGAAAAGAAATGGCTTGCAAGCCCTGAGCTAAATGGTTCAGCTAAGTATCCGGTATTTCCTGACGTCATTTGTAATCCTGCTGACGTGCTGCTCCACGATGAAAAGCAATTGGAAATAGGTCCATTTAAGATGGAGACGCGTCATGTACCAGGACACTCCCCAGGAAGCGTTTGTTATATCTTTGAAGAAGAAGGGTTTGCAATCGTAGGAGATACACTGTTCCAAGGTAGCGTCGGTCGTACCGACTTGCCAGGCGGCGATACGGAAACGTTGCTTAAAGCGATTCACGAGCAGTTATTGACGCTTGATGACGAAATAGTAATTTACCCAGGGCACGGACCTGCGACAACACCAGGAATCGAAAAAGACCAAAATCCATATTTGCATGGATTTTGATCAAATAGCATACAAAAAAACAGCTTTCCATTGTGGAAGCTGTTTTTTGTGTGCGGATTAGTGTCCTCCGCCAGGTACGTGAATGAAAATGGAATAGTAACTGAAACCAACCATGAAGATCATCAGGTATGCTCCGAATAAGTAAATATACATACGCTCTGAAAGCTTCAAGTATCCAAGTAGAATAAAGAAGATTGTGCCTGCTACCATAAGTAAAGCAGCTGGAATCATATTTCCTACATAGAACATTACCGCAAAAATACCTGACCAGAATCCTAAAAGTTTAAACATATTATCCATCTAAGAATCCCTCCTTCACAACATTACAATAAGCTCTTATCCATTATAATAGAACGTCAGCCTAAAAGTAAACTCCAATCGATTTCACATTGTGTCAAAAGAGTGTACTTGTACAAACGGATTAAGATAGTAGCTGATTACAGTATAACAGAACCTGTGATAAAAATAATATGAAAATTGAATTTTGCTATCGAATTACCGTAAAGAAATGAATTATGATTCCATATCCACTATGAAAAATGAATTCACACAAATGTAATGCATTTTCAAACAATTTACTTCCCGTATATACTTTTTTCAAGATAAAAAGTGGTCTTTTGTCGAATGGAGAAAGGAGAGAACTATGGAAACTGAAAAGAACCCTATAGAAAAAACTTGTGTACAACTACTTGAAAAAGCTATTAAGTCTGAAGCGACAGATATTCATTTTGTACCTACGCCAGAAGGATATGATGTGGCGATTCGCAAAGACGCGCATTTTTCGAAAATCGGTCAATATCCTCATACATTAGGTGGTCGATTAATTTCATTTTATAAATTTTTATCTTCTTTGGATATTAGTGAACAACGTCGTCCACAAAGCGGTTCCTTTCATCAGTCCTTTTTCGACTGCAACTTCTCTTTTCGCGTCTCGACGATCCCATCTATTCAATTGAGGGAAAGTGTGGCGATCCGTATTCAGAAACATGATAAAATCGTGCCGCTCAACCAACTATGTCTCGATCCTGAATGGACGCAGCAATTGGCTGAAGCCGCTGCTTGCAAACAAGGATTATTTCTTGTCACTGGACCTACGGGTTCTGGTAAAACGACTACATTATATTCTTTGACATCCCATTGTGTATCCAAACTCAAGCGTCACGTCATTTCGCTCGAAGATCCTGTAGAAAATAATCATAGTCACTTATTACAAATTCAAGTGAATGAACGTTCTGGAATTACGTACTCTGCAGGATTGAAAGCAATCTTGCGCCATTCTCCTGATGTCATCATGATTGGAGAAATACGTGATGCAGAGACAGCTAAAATTGCAGTAGAAGCAGCGTTGACTGGACACTTAGTTCTTAGCACAATCCATGCAAAAGATCCTGTAGGTTGCTTATATCGTTTACTGGACCTCGGCATTCATGTAGAAGAGCTTAGACAGACCGTTATCGCGATATCCGCTCAGCGATTGATAACACAACAGTCTGGAGAGACGGCAGCGGTTTTTGAAATATTGCAAGAGTCAGATCTGCAATTAGCTACGGAATCAATGGTGAATGGTTTGCGGTTTTCGACTCCTATTCATAAGAAAATTGAAACACAGCAAGCTTTGTATGAAAAGGTGCTATATGATACGGAGTAAATTATTTCAATCTGATTCCGATAAGAAATTGATAAAGCCAGCGGAGTTTTTAGTAAGACTTTCAGCGCTGCTTCAAGAAGGATATACCTTTCATGAGGGACTCATTCTGATATTGCCTTATCATACGAAAGAGTTTGAAGAGAAACTTCGGCAAGTAGAAGATGAGTTGAAAATGGGCTATGGTGTTTCGCATATTTTAAAGAGTTTAGGTTTCCGTAAAAGTATGATGTTGCCAATTATTATAGCAGAAGTAGACGGCAACTTGATACGCGCGTTGAAAGAAGTGGCGGACCGTGTCAACAGGAAGACGGAAAAGCAGAAACAGATACGAAAGCTATTGGCGTATCCAAGTGTTCTGTTTTCTTTTTTACTAATTTTATTAATTGCATTTCGACAATTTTTCTTACCGAATTTCGAAGCATTAACTGTAATACGGGCGAATAACGAAAGTGGGATTGTTCAATTCTTACCAAAGCTTGTCTCTTCCATACCGGATCTGTTGCTTACCGCATCCATTATATTTGTTGTTGGTTTTCTATTAGTCCGAATGTGGTTAAAAAGGCTGTCTTCTTTTGAAGTTTTACATTATGTACTAAAAGTCCCCGGCATCAATACTTTCTATAGTGAAATGAAAACTAGGGATTTTGCCAATGAGCTCGGAAGTTTATTGCAGTCAGGTCTTTCCATGCAAAGCGCATTAGCTGTCCTATCGGAGCAAACGGAAGATCCTATATTATCGGTAATCACTAATGAATTAAGTGGACATGTTATGTATGGTGAATCTTTACATGAAGCAATCCATTTAACAGATGGTTTATCATCACGTCTGGCAGATTTTGCGAAACACGGGGCAAATACTGGTTACTTACCGAAAGAACTTTTGCTGTATGGCGAACACACGAATGAACAGTTGGAGGAAAAGATCAATCAATGGTTATCGATCCTACAGCCTGCCTTATTTGGTGTTCTCGCAGTTTGTATTTTATTGTCCTACTTATCTATTCTATTGCCTGTTTATAAAATGATCGACAGTATTTAAAAGGAGCATTCCTGTTAGAAGCTTTTTCGGGGACTTGAACACAAAGAGCCCTCTTGGTATGATGCGGGGTGTCAAATCAGCACGAATTGACCCCTAATTTAAATACCAAGGAGGACTCATCATGAATTTTACGCAAAATGCAAAGATTAATCAAGTCACGGATCAGACGCTAGTTATCGGAATGGATATCGCCAAGCGCACACATTACGCCTGCATGGTCGATGAACGTGGCCTGATTCTTAAGAAATCGTTCCCTGTTCATCAATCAAGCCATGGGTTCGAATACTTCTATGAGTGTATTCTAAACGCTAAGAAACAATTTGGTAAAAGTGATGTCATCATAGGTATTGAACCTACCGGCCACTATTGGCTCAACCTGGCTTACTTTCTCGATGATCGGGGCATCCCCCTCGTCGTATGCAACCCCATGCATGTAAAGAAGTCCAAGGAGCTGGACGACAATCTTCAAACAAAGAACGATGCAAAAGATGCCCTCGTCATCGCCCGTTTGGTGAAAGATGGACGTTACAGCTACCCTAGAATTTTAAGGGAGACAGAGGCAGAACTACGGGTTGGTTCGACTTTGAAAGGTAATCTTACTGAAGAATTGAACGCGATAAAAAACAAGATGATTCGCTGGACTGATCGGTACTTTCCCGAGTTCCAAGGAATATTTCCAGCGTTTGGTAAAATGGCGCTAGCCGTTTTGGAATGTACTCCATTCCCATCTGAGATAGTGAATCAGGAACCGTCAGAACTACTGGCAACCTACCGGACGGTAGAGGGGATGAAATCTCCCCAGTTGCCGAAGACAAAAAAGCTCATTGAAAATGCACGTACTTCTATAGGCGTAACAGAAGGACAACAGATGGCCCGTATTGAAATTGCCACACTTGTTCAACGTTATCGCCAACTTGAGAAGGAACTGGCATCGCTTCAAGAACAGCTGACAGCGTTTATTCAAGCTACAGTTGAGTACGAGTATCTCCAAACAGTCCCAGGACTTGGAGACGCAACCATCATTGATTTACTATCAGAAATCGGCAGTTTCTCCCATTACGATCATCCACGCCAATTATTGAAACTTGCGGGATTGACGTTGAGGGAGAATTCTTCCGGACAGCACAAGGGACAGAAACGAATTTCTAAAAGAGGAAGAAGCCAGCTGCGTGCACTGCTCTTCCGTGTCATGATGCCAATGGTGCGGCATAACAAGGCATTTAAACAACTGCACGAGTATTACACAACCAGACAAGTGAATCCATTACGCAAGAAACAGTCCATTGTGGTTCTCTGCGGAAAACTACTGAAGGTACTACACGCAATCTGTACGAAACACATAGCGTTTGACGCTGAGCAAATGATGAAGGACATTCCTAAGCTCGATAGAGCTGCCTAAGCACGACATTCTGAGTGAATGACTAGAAAATTGGATGACACGGAGTAGCCGGCATGATATTTTCCATACGACCAATGAGTCCCTAAAGGAGCTTCGCCAGCCTCCGCCTTATGACTAGACCGAACGAAGGAATGTAGGCGCATTAGACGCCAAGAGACATGGGAGGGTACGTCATCATAAGCTATGCGGAGATCCAGAGTGCATCGTATATTGTATTAGCATCGCAACCAGTATTATCCAGCGATGACCGCGTAGCGTACCAAAGGCTGTTAGAAGATTCACATATTAAATTCAAAACGGTAACAAGTGTGTCAAAAATATATTTTTGGCGCCCTAACAACGGGTCAAACCGTTGATACATCAATATTTATAGAGGGAGGAAAAGAATTGCTGAAGAATGAAAAAGGTTTTACGTTAATTGAAATGATGATTGTGCTACTGATCATTACTGTGTTGATCTTGATCGCAATCCCGAACGTCACAAAGCATTCTAAATCGATAGATGAAAAGGGCTGTGAAGCGTATGTCAAAATGGTAGAAGGCCAAGTGCAAGCATATAAAATGGATAAAAAAACAATTCCGTCGATTACAGCGTTAACAACAGATGGGTATTTACCAGAAAATCCAGCATGCCCGAACGGTAACACGATTTCAATTGCAGGAGACGGTAAAGTGACGGCGTCAAATGGTGGTGGATAAGAAAACTGTCAAAGATCAGCAAGGGTTTACTTTCTTGGAACTTTTGCTTGTTCTGTCTATTACGATGATTTTAACAGCCGTTATTCTTCCATTTAGTGATAAACGCCTGCAAAGAATAAGTGAAGAAGATGCGTTGAAACAATTCATGACAACCGTTCATGAAACGCAATTATATGCGATCACAAATCAGCAAAGAGTCACTTTGAGATTTGAAGAAGATGGAAGAATTTACAAAGCGATTTTAAATGATATGTTTGAAGTATTGCACGGGGAATTTCCTGAAGGGATGCGCCGGACGAAACAATCTACACTTCAAAGATTAGATTTTGCTGAAACAGGTTATTTGACTACTACAGGCAAGATGTTTTTTTCTACACAAAGCAAAGGGATTATATCAATTTCATTCCAATTTGAAAGAGGAAGGATGATCGTCAATGAATGAAAAAGGGCAATCGTGGCCAGAAGCTATGTTGTCCCTGGTCATCATCATGGTGATTTTCTCATCTCTTTTGCCATTGGCTACTACCGTTACATCATCCGTCATGGCGAAAAAACAAGCGATGGTCGCAGCTCAAACTACCTATCAAGCGGCTATTTTGTATAAATCGTCGGGACAAACAACGGGATACAGATCTCATGAGGATTTGCACTATAATTGGAAAGTTAGTGATCAACAGATTTGCGTTGCATATGAAATACAACAAATTGAACATAATAAATGTATGAATCTATGAAGAAAACGAATGAAAAAGGATATTCATTAGTGGAGAGTATTGTTCATTTACTTATATTCATGATGTTGATTCAATTTGCGATACTATTTTTTTACTGGCAAGCACCCACAGAAAAAGTCTATCAAGGGGACCTATTAGGTGAATGGGAGTTATTTTCTTTGGAATTACAAGAGTTATTAGAAGAAGTAAGTGTAGTGGAGGAAGTGAAACCTACGCGCATCACGTTTCATACTGAAAGAGGAATCATCACTATTCAGCAATACAATAAAATGCTTCGTAAAGTTGTCGATGGAACAGGTCATGTCCCTTTATTAATGAATGTGAAATCCAGTACGTTTACTGTGAAAGATAGCGAATTGAAGCTTACTGTCGAAATGCAGGATGGGATGCGAAAAGAAAGGACGTTTGCTATTGGTTTGTACCAAGAATGAGATGGGAGGATCATTTATTTTCGCGATTGTTTTATTATTTTGCGTAAGTCTCTTTCTTTTCTCCCTCGTTTCATGGCATGATAGTATCTACAGAATATACGACTGGCTCGAAACCTATTATGAGCATAAAGCAGTTGAATTAATGAAACGGGATGGATGAAAATGAAAAGGATTTATTTAGTGGGATTTATGGGATGTGGAAAAAGCGCAATCGGTAAACGGCTGCATACGTTAACAGGTATTCCGTTCTTCGATATGGATCATGAAATTTCAGCACAAATGCAGATGACGATTCCTGAGATATTTGATCAGTACGGAGAATTATATTTCCGACAGTTAGAGACAGAATTCCTCGAAAAATTTCCTGAGGAATATTGTATTGTAGCGACTGGTGGAGGCGTTGCAGTAAAAGAAGAAAATATTCAACTGATGCGCGAAACTGGCATCGTATTTTTCCTCAATGCATCATTCCGCGATATTTGGCGAAGAATCTCGACTGATATCAATCGACCAATTGTACAGCAATCTTCACGGCAAGAATTAGAAGCTCTTTATAAAAAACGCAAGCCGAAGTATTTACACTCTGCCCATTTCACAGTGGAGACGACAGGTAAATCTTTAACGGATATTGCAGAGTATATTATCTTTCAAATCGAAAGATATCAATAACTTATCATAAAAGCGAATGATTTAGTTTGTAGTTAAATTATCATTCGCTTTTATCTACTTTTAATAAATGGATTGCGCTTACTTCTGTAAAATGTTAAGATATCAGTGAAGAAAAAATTAATTGAATCATGCGAATGATTGTATGGGGAGAGCGCGCATTAGGCGCCGCCGAAGGAGCAAGTAACGAAAGTTATGAATCTCTCAGGTAACAAAACGCATACATGACGCATCTCTGGACAGTACTGATTCATCAGTGGCCGAAGAAAGTATGGAAACAGTAAAGTTTTCGGCAAAAGGACAGGGGTTCTCTTTTATAGGAGACCCCTGTCCTTTTTTTATGAATTACATACTGATCGTTCCTTGATCAGGACAAAAAGGAGGAAACAGTTTGACGAACCAATTATTACGTACACCGCTATTTGAAAGTTATAAAGAGTACGGGGGTAAGACGATCGACTTTGGCGGCTGGGAATTACCTGTGCAGTTCTCTAGTATTAAAGCAGAACACGAAGCCGTTCGTACAAAAGCTGGTTTGTTTGATGTCTCGCATATGGGAGAAGTGTTTGTTAGTGGTAGCGGGGCACTTGACTATTTGCAGAAGCTTGTGACGAATGATGTTTCCAAACTGAAGATCGGCCAAGCGCAGTATACAGTGATGTGTAACGAGCAAGGTGGAACAATCGATGACTTCTTAATTTATAAATTGGAAGAAGAGCGCTATTTATTAGTCGTCAATGCATCGAATATTGACAAAGATGTAGCTTGGATGAATGAGCAAAAACTCGACCATGTCGTCATCGATAACCAATCTTCCAACTACGCGTTACTTGCACTGCAAGGCCCGGTGGCGGAGTCGGTATTACAGAAACTGACCGATGAGCCACTCGAAGAGATCAAGTTTTTCCGTTTTAAAGAACATGTTCAAGTAGCCGGAGAAGATGTACTAGTTTCACGTACTGGTTATACAGGAGAAGATGGATTTGAAATCTACGGTACACCGGAAGCGATCCAGAACTTGTGGGCAAAGATTTTGCAAGAAGGTAAAGAAGAGGGCGTTGTACCTGCAGGACTGGGTGCGCGTGACACATTGCGCTTTGAAGCGGGGCTACCACTTTACGGTCAAGAACTGAGAGAGGACATTTCTCCATTAGAAGCAGGACTTGGATTCGTCGTAAAAGTGAATAAAGGAGAAGATTTCATTGGTAAAGATATTCTTGGGAAACAAAAGGAACAAGGTGTGGAACGTAAGCTTGTCGGACTTGAGATGATCGATAAAGGAATTCCACGTACTGGTTATAAAGTATTTAATGGTGATAAAGAGATCGGTGAAGTCACCACGGGTACACAGTCACCAACGTTAAAGAAGAATATTGGTTTTGCGCTTCTATCTACAGAGTTCACAGAGCTCGGCACAGAAGTTGAAGTGGAAATCCGTACGAAACGTCTTAAGGCAAAAGTCATTGCAACACCTTTCTATAAAAGATCATAAGTGAAAAGGGGTAAAATTATTATGAAGCATCGTTATCTACCTATGACGGAGCAAGACCAGAAAGATATGCTTGACACAATCGGAATTGCTTCCATTGAAGAACTATTTTCGGATATTCCGGAAAAAGTACGATTCAAAGGTGAATATAAGATCAAACCTGCGAAATCTGAAACGTCACTTTTAAAAGAACTTGGACGTATGGCTGCGAAAAACGTCAACGCTCAAGATTATGCTTCATTCTTAGGCGCGGGAGTCTATGATCATTATCGCCCGGTCATTGTAGACCATGTTATCTCACGTTCTGAATTCTATACAGCGTACACGCCATACCAGCCCGAAATTTCACAAGGAGAATTACAAGCGATTTTTGAGTTCCAGACGATGATCTGTGAATTGACAGGTATGGAACTAGCAAACTCTTCTATGTATGACGGGGGGACGTCACTTGCTGAAGCAGGAACCCTTGCCGCAGGTCACACACGTCGCAAGAAGTTATTGGTATCTTCCACTGTTCACAACGAATCGCGTGCAGTAGTGAAGTCATATGCTGACGGGCAATACGTTGAAATGGTGACAATTCCACATAAAAACGGTGTAACGGACCTTGATAAGCTGAAAGAAATGATGGATGACGAGACTGCAGCGGTGCTCGTACAATATCCTAACTTCTACGGGCAAGTGGAAGATCTTCAAGCGATTAGCGATATCGCACATGAAAATGGTGCATTATCGATCGTTTCAGCGAATCCACTTGCACTAGGACTACTGACACCACCTGGGGCGCTTGGAGCGGATATTACAGTTGGTGATGCACAGCCATTCGGAATCGCAGAATCATTTGGCGGACCACACTGTGGATATTTTGCCGTATCGAAGAAATTGATGCGTAAAGTTCCTGGCCGTCTCGTTGGTGAAACGAATGATGATGAAGGACGTAGAGGATATGTACTGACATTGCAAGCGCGCGAGCAACATATTCGTCGTGACAAGGCAACATCTAATATCTGTTCAAATCAAGCGCTGAACGCTCTTGCAGCATCCGTTGCGATGACAGCTCTTGGAAAAGAAGGAATTAAAGAAATCGCCTATCAGAATATCGCCAAAACAGCTTATGCGAAACAAGCATTTGAAAAAGCTGGCTTCGAAGTGAAGTTCGGACCTGCACATTTCAATGAACTCGTAGTAGATTGTAAATCACCTATTCAAGATGTCAATAAACGCTTGCTTGAACGAGGAATTATTGGTGGATATGATCTAAGTTTAGTAGATGAAGATCTGGCGAATCACGCACTGATCGCTGTTACAGAACAACGTACGAAAGAAGAAATCGATGCATACGTGCAAGAATTGGAGGCTATCCATGCATAAAGACAACCAATCACTCATTTTTGAACTTTCCAAACCTGGACGAATCGGTTATAGCTTACCTGAGTTAGATGTACCCGAAGTAGATGTTACGTCCATTTTGTCTCAAGGCGTAATTCGTACGGAAGAGGCGGAACTGCCAGAAGTATCGGAGTTGGACATTATGCGTCACTATACTGCATTGTCCAATCGTAACCATGGTGTCGATACAGGGTTCTATCCATTAGGTTCTTGTACAATGAAATACAACCCAAAAATTAACGAAGCGGTTGCCCGTTTCCCAGGATTTTCACGTGTTCACCCACTACAAGACGAATCTACTATACAAGGTGCACTTGAAGTAGTATACGATCTGCAAGAGCATTTGGCTGAGATTACGGGTATGCCACAAGTCACATTGCAACCGGCAGCAGGCGCACATGGTGAATGGACAGCTTTGATGATGATCCGTGCCTTCCACGAAGCGAACGGTGATACGCAGCGTACGAAAGTACTGGTCCCCGACTCTGCTCATGGAACAAACCCAGCCTCTGCGACGGTTGCTGGTTTTGATACAGTAACAGTTAAATCAAATGAAAAAGGCTTAGTAGATCTAGAAGATTTGAAATCAAAAGTAGGGCCTGATACAGCTGCTTTGATGTTGACGAATCCGAATACGCTTGGACTTTTCGAAGAAGATATTCTAGAAATGGCAGCAGCGGTTCACGGAGTCGGCGGAAAGCTGTATTACGACGGAGCAAACTTAAACGCAGTTATGTCAAAAGCACGTCCTGGCGACATGGGCTTCGATGCGGTTCACTTGAACTTGCATAAGACGTTCACAGGCCCTCACGGTGGTGGTGGACCAGGTTCCGGTCCGGTAGGCGTAACAGATGAACTAGCTGCATTCATGCCGAAACCTGTTGTTGAAAAAGTAGATGATCGTTACCTATTGAACTATGACGTACCACATTCCATTGGTCGTGTAAAACCGTACTACGGTAATTTTGGTATTTACCTACGTGCCTATACGTATATTCGTTCAATGGGTCCAGACGGCTTAAAAGCTGTAACGGAATATGCAGTACTCAATGCGAACTATATGATGCGTCGTCTAGCGTCATATTTCGATTTGCCATATACACAGCATTGTAAACATGAGTTTGTTTTATCTGGTCGTCGTCAGAAGAAACTTGGCGTACGGACACTCGATATGGCGAAGCGTTTGCTAGACTTTGGCTACCATCCACCAACAATCTATTTCCCTTTGAATGTGGAGGAGGCTATGATGATCGAGCCGACAGAAACAGAATCAAAGGAAACATTGGATAACTTCATTGAAGCTATGATTCAAATTGCCAAAGAAGTAGAGGATAATCCTGAAATTGTTCAAGAAGCACCACACACAACAGTCATCGGTCGTTTAGATGAAACAAAGGCAGCACGTAAGCCTGTATTGCGTTATGTAAAAGAACAATCAGCAGTAGAAGAAACCGTACAATAATAAAATGATTTGATAAAGGCACCGCTAATAGCTAGCGGTGCCTTTTGATGTGTAGAATATGTGAGTAATCTAGAAATCCACACGTCATACATAGCATATATGGAGAATAATATAGTAGGAAGGGGTAGATCGTTGAAAAGAAATAACTGTTTATTCCATGTTTTACGCAATTCAGATGGACATAACCAGGTTACTAAACGTGAGTGTTTTCCGAGAACTACACAATTAAGAAAGGCATTGACTATTATGGGAAAGCAATCAAATATATTATATATAACCCCATCCAGTCGCTGTATCGACGATAGGAAAACATCATCAGCATGCAGCGAATGAGAGTTACATATTGAAATCACCAGGAATAAAACTAGTACTATACACAGTCTTGTAAAATTAGAATCGTATATTATACGATAAACAAATGTTCATTGTCAACCATAAATTTGAGAAATTTCTGATTATGTGTTATACTGTATAAGTACAAGTAAACAGGACGGCAAGTAACAATCCTGCGCAGCTTATTCCGGACGGGAATGAAGGGCGCATTTTTTGAAATTTAAAAAATGGATTGTTTCCCTTCAGTAAAATGAAGTGTAGAACCTCACATTGTTTTAATCAGTTAACTGTTAGAATTTGATCAAAGAATTTATAGGAGGAGATTTTCTAGTGAACTTAATTAATGAAGAAATTACTCATAACGTGTTTGGTGAAGGTAATATTGTTGAACACGAGGAGTCATTCATCACGGTTGATTTCAATAAAAACCTTAAAAGGTTTGTCTATCCCGATGCATTTGAGAACTTTATTACGTTAAACAATCGGAGCATGGCAGAGTCTTTAGAAAAGGTTTTTGTGGAAAGAAAAGCAGAAGAGAAAATTCTGGAAAAGAAGCGGAAAGAAGAAAAGGCTATCCAGGTGTTAGAACAGCAACGTAGAGAAATATTAAAAAACCATAAAATTCACGAAAGTTCACAGATTGTTTTCTGGTTAGATCAGGAAAGACAGTCAGATGTGTTTACTGATTGGGAAGTATCGACTGGAAGCATTCAAAGCGGGAAGAATAAAGGTTTACCTAACCCAGTAACTCGTTTGCGTCCAAACAGTGCAGGTGTTTTAACAGTAAGAACTCCTGATCAAAAAGAAACCGAAAGAACGATTCGAGGTCTCTTTATGGTTGATGATACATTTACTGGAAGCATTAGCGAGGATGGATTGGTTCCTACCCACCCTAAATACAGAATTCAACTTACAGAAGAAGAAGCTGAGAAAATGCTTTTCTGGAATTACTATAAAAACAAAAACTATCCAGACCGTACTTCATGGAATTCGGGTACATTCCGTTACTTTGATAACATTTGGACTGCTCAAATTTTACAAGATATCATCGCTTTAAAGGCTGATGAAGAACAGATCAAAGAAGCGGAAGAATTCATGGACTATTTCTGTAAATTGAATGCGATTGATATAAATAATATCCCGGAAGCAGAAGGCGCGTTACGTTAACAAGTGGAAAGCCTTTTGCGGAAGTGTGTTACAAAGTTGTTCATTACACTGTAAGCTGCCAGGTACGAGCACATGATGACTGTGTTGGTACCTGGCAGTTTTTTGTTTATTTCTGGATGTACTCATGATTTTTATTCAGGAAGATTTGTGATGCTTGACTACTTTCTTAGTAGATTTCATTTTAAATGTTTGAGTCCATATTATATAATTCATTAGATTGGACAAAAATAGTACTAGCGAAATGAATACATAGAATTGAATATCATGGTAAAGGAATGAATGAATATGAGAGAAACTGTAACAGCGATGGATGTCGCTAAGTTGGCAGGCGTTTCACAATCGTCTGTTTCACGGGTATATTTTGAGGGTGCATCTGTTTCCGATAAGACAAGGAAACGGGTTCTTGAGGCAGCGGCAGAGCTCGGCTATCGTCCCAATGTATACGCGAGAAGTTTAATCACAAACCAAACTGAAATTATTGGCCTTGTAATGAAGAGTGTTCAGAATCCATTTTACGCACACGTATTGAACCGATTTAGTTCGATTTTCAAACAGCAAGGGTATAGTATTTTATTTGTCTCAACTACTAATGATGAGATACAAGACGAGGATGTTGAAACATTACTGAATTATCATGTGGCGGGCGTAATTGTGACTGATGCTACGATTTCTGAAAAAGTTGGAAATGAGTTCAAAAAGAATCACATACCTTTAGTCTTCTTTAATAGAAAGCCTCATACGGACGTGTTTCATTCAGTAAGTTGCAATAATTTAGAAGCAGGACGCTCTATTGCGCACTTTTTAGTATCTTCAGGATCTACGGAACTAGTATTGGTCACCGGGAACGAAGATACCTCTACAAGTATCGAACGTAAAAAAGGTTTTTGTGAAGTACTCGATCAGCAAAACATTACGTATCGTACGTACAATTCAAACTATACGTATGAAGGTGGGTACGACACAGCCATCGCATTGCTTAAAGAAAATCAATTACCATCTGCAATTTTTGTGGCGAACGATATCATGGCACTTGGAGTATTAGATGCTCTCCGTAAGTATGAAATTCGCATACCCGAACATACTAGGGTTGTTGGATTTGATAACATCGGCATGGCTTCTTGGCCTGCTTACGATTTGACGACATGGGAGCAACCAATCGAAGAAATGATTGAGGCAACAGTAACGTATTTGATGGAAGAAATGACATCTTATACAGGATTTGTTCAAACTATTGAAGTGGACGGGAAATTGATGGAAAGAGAAACAACATAAAGTTGTTGACTTTGATGAATATTTAGACTAGTATTTTCACGTAGAGTCTATTGCATACGTATGCAGAGTGAAAACTACTCTGGTATTCCAACTATTTATGAAATGAGTATGCAAATCAATCAGAATGTAAGCGGTTAAAAATAGGAGGCGTAATGATGGTAAAAGTAATTAAAGCAGGTAAATCACAAGAAGAAGTAGCAGCAAACGACACGAAGGTATCCGAAATTGTTTCTGGTGCATTACAAGATATAGAAACTCGTGGAGATCAAGCAGTCCGTGAACTTTCCGAGAAATTCGATAAGTGGACTCCAGAATCCTTCAGACTTAGTGAATCAGAAATAAAAGAAATTGTGGCGCAAGTGCCAGATAGTGTCATCGAAGACATTAAATTTGCACAGACGAATATTAAAGCGTTTGCAGAAGCGCAGCTTGCTTCATTGCACGATGTAGAAGTAGAAAATATTCCTGGTGTAGTTCTTGGACATAAAAATATCCCCGTAAACAGCGTAGGTTGTTACATCCCAGGTGGGCGCTATCCGATGGTAGCATCTGCGCATATGAGTGTGTTGACTGCAAAGGTTGCAGGAGTGAAACGGGTTATTGCCTGCACACCACCCATCAACGGTGAAATTCCGAAAGCGACTATTGCAGCAATGTATTTAGCAGGAGCAGATGAAATTTATTTACTTGGCGGCATTCAGGCGATGGGGGCAATGGCTATCGGAACAGAAACCATTGAATCGGTCGATATGATTGTCGGACCTGGTAATGCATTTGTTGCCGAAGCGAAGCGTCAATTGTACGGCCGTGTAGGAATTGATTTATTTGCTGGTCCGACAGAGACATTAGTTGTAGCAGACCATACAGCAGATGCGGAAATGATCGCAATTGATCTTCTTGGACAAGGAGAGCATGGACCGACATCCCCTGGAGCGTTGATTACGACTTCTGAAGAACTTGCGTACGAAACCATTAAAGAAATCGTACGTCAGTTGGAAACACTTCCAACAGCGGACGTAGCCAGTGTGTCATGGGAAGATTATGGTCAAATTTTAGTCGTGGATTCAATTGAAGAGGCACGAATTGAAGCGGACCGTTTAGCATTCGAACACGTGGAGATTTTAACAGAGAATCCTGATTACTTCCTCGAACACATGACAAACTACGGCTGCCTGTTCTTGGGGCCAGAGACGAATGTTGCTTACGGAGATAAAGTAATTGGTACAAACCATACATTGCCCACTAAGGGAGCAGCTCGTTACACAGGTGGATTATGGGTCGGTAAATTCATTAAAACGGTTACTTATCAGAAAGTTACTCCTGAAGCCTCTGCATATATCGGTGAGTACGCAGCGCGACTTTGTCTACTAGAGAACTTTGAAGGGCATGCTCGACAAGCACAACTTCGAGTAGATCGATATGGCAAAAAGTAAAGCAAGTTTGGCGGCAAGGTAATTAGGAGGAATGACTATGTTAGGGATGATCGGCCTTTTTGGGGGACTTGCGATCTTAATCTTTTTGACAATGAAGGGAATGAACCTTCTCATTGCGGCGCCCATTACCGCATTATTTATAGCGATTATGAATGGCATCCCGCTTTTCCCACAGTTAGTAGAAGAAGGCGCAGTGAACTTCTTAACTAACTATATGGGTGGATTTACAGGATTTATCGCCTCTTGGTATTTAATGTTCTTAACGGGAGCGATATTCGGTAAGGTGATGGAAGACAGTGGCGGTGCGGATAGTATTTCGCAATGGATTGTCAGTAAAATTGGTATGAAAAGAGCAGCCTTGGCGGTTGTCATCGCGTGTGCAGTGTTAACGTATGGCGGAGTAAGTTTGTTTGTAGTTGCGTTCTCGGTCTATCCGATGGCGTTAAGTCTATTCAAACAAGCTGACTTGCCAAGAAGATTCATTCCAGCTGCACTCGCATTTGGTTCTACAACATTTACAATGACGTCTGCAGGATCTCCTGAAATCCAAAACTGGATTCCGATTGAGTTTCTTGGAACGAGCCCGTATGCAGGATGGGAAGTCAGTATTTTCGCAGCCATCTTCATGTTCTTGTTCGGTTATTGGTGGCTGAAGCGGATGATTTCAAAAGCCGTAGCCAAAGGGGAAAGGTTTGTTGCAAGGGATACAGATAAGGAAGTAGATAGGCAAAGGTCTCTTCCAAATCCGATACTGAGCATGATTCCATTAGTAGTAGTTCTTGGCATCACGTTATTACTACACAACTATCTTGGAACTTCCGCATTAATTATTTCTTTAACCGGTGGTATATTGGCCACGTTTATTTTGAACAAAAAGTACTTTCAAAATTTTGGTCATGCAGTAGGAGAAGGTGCGATGGGCGCAGTCATTGCGATTGCCAATACAGCTGCGGTCGTTGGGTTTGGTGGAGTAGTAAAGGCGACACCGGCTTTTGATGCCGCAGTAAGTGTCATGACAGATATTCCAGGAAGCCCTCTGATCGGTGGAGCGCTAGCAGTAGCCGTTATCGCTGGTTTGACTGGATCATCTTCAGGTGGACAAGCCATCGCATTACCACTATTAGCACCACATTATTTGGACTTAGGTGTAGATCCAGAAGCACTGCATCGAACAGTAGCCATATCTTCAGGTTCGTTGGATTCACTTCCTCAAGGAGGATATGTTGTCACAACGATCCGATCTATTGCTGGTGAAACGCATAAAGATGCGTATCCGGCATTTGGAGCATTGTCTGTTGTCGTGCCTATACTAGGCGCAGCGGTAGCAGTCATTCTGTTTTCGATTGGACTATAAAAATGAAAACCCAACGAGCCGAATATCTGGCTCGTTGGGTTTCTAAATTTCCCAGGTAATGAAAAGGAATAGATATAATGAAGATGATAGGTATGCGTGTACAGAAGTAAGAATAATGGAAGATGTGTACTATCACTTCCCAAAGTTCAATCACTGAGGTATTGTTCAATGTACCGTCTCTGGATAGATAACAGGAAGTTTTAAGCATTTGAAGATTCCAACACTGCAACAAAGATCAGAGGACGTCAACATCACATTATTGGCGTTATTCACTTATGACAGGTTGAAAGATGTGACAGTTGATTAGATAGAAAAATAAAGAAGGATCACTCTAAAAATGATGTGATCCTTCTTTATTTTTTCTATTTGTTCTCAGTTCTGTTTCAAGAATAACAGTAAAATGATAAAAAAGTGCCAATCGCAAAGACGATTCTAGACTGTCTTTGTGATTGGCATTAAAAATTATCTATTGTCTATCTTTTCGGGATATACATCATGTTGAAAAAGTCTTTCTTTAGCCATTTGTTCAAAATACGTTCCAGGTTTTCCGTAATTACAATACGGGTCAATGGAGATTCCACCGCGCGGAGTGAACTTGGCCCATACTTCTATGTATCTTGGCTCCATTAATTTAATTAAGTCTTTCATAATAAGGTTTGCACAATCTTCATGAAAACCTGGGTGATTTCTGAAACTGAACATGTAAAGTTTCAATGATTTACTTTCTACCATTTTCACATCAGGAATATATGATATATATATCGTAGCAAAGTCCGGTTGTCCAGTGATTGGACAGAGGCTTGTGAATTCAGGAATATTAAATTTAACAAAGTAATCATTGTTTTGATGTTGATTCTCAAATGTTTCTAAAACGTCCGGATCATATTCGTAGTTATATTTTGTATGTTGATTTCCAAGTAAAGTAAGATTATGTTCACCTTTTATCGGCATATTTCATTCTCCTTTTAATGTACTTCTGAAATGTTTGGTTCATATATATTTAGTTTCATCACGACTTGTCTAATTCCGCCTGCAACGATTAACTGCATCAAAACTTTTGCTACCCATTGCCCAAGTATTGCATATGGAACTAACTCCCACGGGACAAATTTAAGCCCAAGTGGACCAATGCCGATAATTACAAACAAACTAGAGTCTAAAAAACCAGCTACAATACCAGAAAACAATACTCTCTTTACAAAAGGTAATTTAAAGCGCGTGTAAATTTCAGTATCTGCTGTTTCCGAAATAATAAAACTGAGCGTGCTGGCAAAAACAACCCATAGTTGATCCCCTAGAGAATAACTTGTAAGAGCTGATAATAATAGGGCGACTCCAATTAATATGTATGTTCGATGTCTTCCAAATCTATTTTGGACCATATCTCTCATCACAAGTGTTAAACCAATGAACAAGGTACCGTATGGAATAATTAGCGGACCGAGTTCAAGTGGTGCAAATCGAGCTGTAATTACGTTGGCAAGTATGATGGATAATAAGTAAATTGTTATTCGGATCATGAGACGTGTTCTCCTTGTAGGTATCTCACTAGGCCATCATTTCGTAACTTGCAAGCAGGACATTCTTGGCAACCATCCGCCATCACACCGTTATAGCAAGTTAAGGTGTTTTCCTTTATATACTCTAGCCGACCCATTTGATCAGCCATTTCCCAAACTTCCGCTTTGTCTTTCCGCATCAAAGGTGTGATCAATTCAAAATTATAGTCCATCGCTAAATTTAATGTCGCATTTAAAGAACGAATAAACTCGTCTCGACAATCAGGATATCCGCTGAAATCTGTTTCGCTTACACCGGTAATAACAGCATGTGCCTCAACAGTTTTAGCATAGATTGCTGCAAACGAAAGAAATATATGGTTTCGCCCCTCCACAAACGTATTGGGTACTCTTCCTTCTTCTGCCTCAATTTGCAGGTCGTTTCTGGTCAGGGCGTTCGAAGTTAATTGATTGAGAACGTCCATCTGAATTATTTTTTGTTTAACACCTAAGTCTTTCGCGATTTTTGTAGCACAATCAACTTCTACCTTATGTCTTTGTCCATACAAAAACGTGACGGTTTCTACTTCGTCGAATTCTTCCATTGCCCATAATAGGCAAGTGGTAGAATCCTGTCCGCCACTAAATACTACAACTGCTTTTTTCATTCTACATTCCTCCGTAGTTTTGTTTTTAGAGGGGATGGTTACGAACCCTCTATAATAATCTTAGAATCTTAACTACATATCCCTAAGACACTTATGATTATTAGTAGTTATAATATACACTTGAACGGTATATTTCACAAGTAGACTGAGAGCTCTGACTATTCCTGGTATCTTTCATAACATGTGATTAGAGATGAAGCTATAGTAATGTTTGATCACATTTTTATAAATGCAATAAGAAGGAAAACAGTTTACAATTAGAAAAATGATTTTTCGCTGTACTTGTATACTACAAAGGCATATGTTTAATAAAGATGTCAGCGGGACGACAGCGTTATTCCTTTCAATAAATATAATATGGGATACGAGTGCCTCAATCAGTAAATGCTTGGGAGTATTTGGTCAGTTGCATGTTAATTGAGAAATCATCCTGGACTAGGAGTAAATGAACAGAAAATACTTGTCAGAATGGAGTGTACGTGATGTACGAATTAAAAACTAAAGAAACCGATAGTAGTGTCATTGAATTTATTGAGAGCATCGATCAACTTAAAAAGCGTGAAGATGCTTTTAAATTAGTAGATATCTTTACTGAAGCAACGGGTTATCAAGCAAAAATGTGGGGGCCAAGTATTATAGGGTTTGGAAAATATCATTACAAATACAGGTCTGGTCATGAAGGAGATGCGCCAATCGTTGGTTTTTCCCCACGAAAAGCGAAAATCAGTTTATATTTAACACTGGGTAATGAACAGCGAGAACAATTGTTAAATGGTTTCGGGAAATACACTACAGGTAAATCCTGTATATACATCAACAAAGTTGCGGATATTGAAATAGAGATATTAAAGAATTTAATAGAACAATCTACATGCCTTATAAATGAACTCTATCCAAATCAAGAATAACTAGGTAGTAAAGTACTTGTAATAGGTGTCATTTCTATTAGTAAGCCATGCTATTTTACAAGAGAAGGGGAAAGGTGGGGATTTGCTTGACGATAGATGACATGAGGAATGATTTATCGATCAAAGGGAGAAATGGGATTTCATTTCTTTTGTCTGCCAGTGTAATTTGGTTAATCATTACGATTATATTTATGCAGTCAATAGAAATAGCTCAGAAAAACATATGGATGCTTTTTTCGACTGGTTTGATGTTTCCTCTTTCAGTTGGAATTTCATACGTATTAAAGGCTGAGTGGAAATTTAATAATAATGCTTTAGGGAATCTAGGGTTATATTTAAATTTGGCTCAGATTATCTATTTTCCAATCCTCTTTTGGAGTATGTTGAAAAGCCCATATGACGCAATCATGATTTTTGCCATTATTACGGGGGCGCACTTTTTCACGTATGGATGGTTGTATCATGCAAAACCTTATTATATCGCAGCTCCGGTTATTGCGATCAGCATGATGTTTTTAGGCCTGTATACAAATGCAGACAATTTATGGCTGATTCCTTTCTTTATGGCAGCGTTTTTATTGATTTTAACTATTGCACTTAATATGGACTATAGAAAGACGCGGGAGCGAATGTGAGTTGAATGTATTGAAGTACGATCCCATGCGTAATTGGAAATCTATATTCTGTCAATAAAGCCACATATTTTGAATGATTAAAGATTAAAAGACAGTTCCCATTTCGGAACTGTCTTTTTGCTTAGAAGCTATTGTGTTGTCATAGAATTAGTTACTTTCATTACGGGCAAATCCCTTGTACTTTGTTTAATAAAGTATCTAGACTATGGCTGCTTTTTACGACGCTTGGATGTGTACGTCCTAAAAATTCAGCTTTCTTATACATCACGATTCTTTTTACTTCAATTCTACATAACAGTAAATTTCTTTGGATAGTTTTCAACATATGTATTCCTCCGCAATATATATATTACGCTTCAAATCATGTAGCTGTTTTCTTGCTAGTATGGAAGCAACTTTCTTATCATATACAACGCGTAATGAAAAGTATGTCGCATTTTGGCTGACTTCTATATTGTTGTTGAATTGTGACATAAGTGTGTATAATGATTGATAATTCAAATATAAAGGATGAAATTTTATTTGAATTGGGTCTAATGTACTTCCATTATGCTGAATAAGTACTGAAGATATAAACTACTGTGGCCTATGAAGTTATTCACTTCTATTTAGCTATTTTTTCATAAACTAGTTGTGGCTTTATGTAAAGACAGAAGTTCTAAAATGCAAACTAGGAATACTTTGCGTAATTACTTAACTGCAATTAGATGAAAATTAATAAATCGAATCAGTGATTCATTGTAAAAAATATATAAATAAAAAGAGATTGCCTTAAAATTGTAAGGCAATCTCTTTTGCGGATTAATAACCAATTGTCGAATCGGTTTCCCAGTCATGTCGAGTAGCTTGTCTATGCTGTTTCTGCAGCTGGCGGATCCGTTCTTCGTATTCAATGTTCGCCTCATAATGGTAGGTGAGTGCAATTGACATATATAATTCATTCAGTTGTGAAACCGAAAGGCCTTTTGTCTGCTTCGCTATTGCTTCAACTTGTTGTGGAGACAAAATCTTTTTACGGTCTAGTTTTTCCATATATAGTTTACGGACTGCTTGTGTCGGAGACTTGATTTCATAAGTGCTGTCAAAACGGCCTGCGCGGTTGATGAGAGCAGGGTCGATACGTTCAGGGTAATTGGTCGTCCCGATGATGAATAAGCCGTCACGGACATGCACGCCATCCAGGATGTTCAGAAATGTGCTTCTCATATGTTCTGGCATGGAGTCGATGTCTTCAATTACGAGAATGGCAGGTGCCAGGCGTTCGACTGTATTGAACACTTCTTGTACTGAATGACTACCTGTAAATTCTGTGATTTGCCAGTAGACGACTGGTGCGTCGGTTGTCCCGGTGATAGAACGCACGAGCGTTGTTTTGCCGTTACCGGGAGATCCATACAGCAAGATCCCCCGTTTATACGGCAGTCCGTATTCTTTAAAGAAAGCCCCGCCATCTCGAAAGAATTCATCTATAGAACGGAATAGATCGTTTTTTAAATTTTCATCTAGAAGGACGTCACTACGCTCAATTTGTGTGCCAGCGCCATATGTCTTTTTTTCCATGCCTTCTTCGGTGTCCACTAAATACGTAATATTCGTTTTCATCGCTTCCCGTTGTAGTTGATTCAATACTTCGATGAAATTTTTTACGTGAGTAGCAGATGGTGCAAATACAGTATGTTCCGACCAAGTAGAACCTGTTGCGACATAATAACTGATGTTTGCTATAGCGATTTGATGTTCTGGAAAGAAAAGTAACTGATTGTCGATTGTCTCAGCGTCTTGGAGAGAGAATGTAGTAGCAGATTCGTCTTGTTGGATTTTTTGTGTCGGTAATGTGGCGTATATATGACTAAGTGATTCGTATGGCAATTGTTTGCGATGAATCAACTCAGGGAGCATGGTTTCTGTGTAAGAAGCAAATTCATCTACTTGAATAATTTGCCAATCAGCTGGTGAACGTTGTTGAAGTGCGTCTAGAATGGCTTCAATGACCGCGCCATAATATTGATAATGTGTCAGTTTTTCGTATTGTGCGGACTGTAACGGAATTAAAAAAGATGGTTTCATTAATAGAACACTCTCCTTATAAATAAGTAGATCCTCCTATTAAAGGAGGATCTATGATTATTATTTGGTTTTGATTTTACCTGACCACTGTTTAAATCCACCGCGTAGCTGGTAGATTTCTGTACAACCTTTTTTCTTCAAGAATAACGCAGCACGGCCTGTCCGGCTTGTGTTTTGGTCATAAAGATAAACGGGTTTGTCGGGGCGAATTTCCTTATAGCGTTGTGAGAACTGCGTAAATGGAATATTACGTGCACCTAAAATATGTCCAGCATCGAAATCTTTTGGTTCGCGCACGTCGATCAATTGTGCTTTGCGATATCCTTTAATAAACTCTTCTTGCGTTAAAGTAGTCAATGCTTTTCCGACCCGTATGTATGTGATGACGAAATACAAAATGACCGCGAGCACAGCTGCTCCCAAAATATAATAACTCAAAAAACTTCCCCCTTTATCAATATCTCCATTATAAAGATTATCTGGCATCAGTTCAATCCTAATGATAAAATGAAATGCGTTATTGTTTTTTTCGTTGACGATTTCCTATACTATAAGTGGAGTATTAATGACGAAGGAGAATGGATTATGACAAAAGCAGTATGGCATTATGTAGACTCTGGAAAATGTAGTCCTTCCTTCAACATGGCGCTAGATGAAGCGCTTCTTGATTTACATAGCCGAGGAGAAATCGGACCAGTTCTACGTTTTTATGAGTGGGAACCCGCTACATTATCCATCGGGTATTTTCAGCGTATTGAAAAAGATATCGATATGGAAAAAGTACAAGAACTTGGACTTGGATTTGTCCGAAGACCAACAGGGGGCCGAGGGGTCCTACATGAACATGAGCTTACATACAGTGTGATTGTTAGCGAGCAGTATCCTAATATGCCAGAAACAGTGACAGAAGCATACCGTGTGATTTCTGGTGGATTGTTGCAAGGATTCCGTAATTTAGGACTTCAAGCAGAGTTCTCGATTCCTGACCATGACGTCAAGGAGCAATTAAGAAGCCCAAAGAGCGGTGTGTGTTTTGATGCACCGAGCTGGTATGAACTTGTTGTCGAAGGGAAAAAGGTTGCTGGCAGTGCGCAAACACGTCAAAAAGGCGTGATATTACAACACGGAGCAATCTTGATGAGCTTGGATGTTGATAAATTAACATCTATTTTCACGTATTCATCACCTGCACTGAAAGAGCGAGTACGTAGAACGTTGCCGGATCGTGCCATTGCGATTGACCGATTGACTGACCGAGAGATTTCAGTGGAGGAATGCAAACAAGCCTTTTCCAAAGGATTTGAAGCGTCTCTCGATATTTCGTTGGAACCGCTAGAATTAACACCTGAACAACTAGCTTTAGTTCATCAGATCGAGAAAGAGAAATATGCGAATAATGACTGGAATTTTAAAAAATAAAATTGGTCCTTTGGTTTTATTTTTTTTGTCGAAATGTCGTTATATCAATGATTGTATGTTTTTGAAGAACAACTGTCGATTGATATAGTATTCAATATGTAGTAGATTATTTAATAAGATAAACACTATATATAGTGTTTATAGCGTTATGAGGAGGATGTTATATGGTTACGATGTCGAAGCAAGGCGAACCGATGCTCGATAAACAACAGCTGAATGAGGATATTGAGCAGTTCCCTCAAGTTCACCCAGTCACGGAAGATATGAAGCTAACGCATAGTGGAGTATCTCGTCTAGTGATGATCGATCGGTATTCATTTAAAGATATGGAAAAGAAGACATTGAAAGAGGGCGACTTTGTCGTTCTAACAGTGAGAGAAGATCCGAAATTTCCTGCTCGTGGGTTAGGGTATATTACGAAACTTGATCTAGCGAATGGAAAAGCGGATATTTGGATCGAACCAGAATATCGTTCATCAATCGATGATATGGACGAGCAGCAAAAAGGGATTATTACACGTCCCCTTGATGTGTTGGAGAAGCCGCTAGAGGTGTTCTACGAGCAGATTGCGAAACGTAATGCGACAGGGCTTGCTTCTGTTGAGCAGACGGAAGATAGAAAAACACTGTCGTATAACATGTTCTATGAGCAGTTAAAGGCATTAAACTTCATTCCGGCTGGTCGAGTGCTGTATGGCGCAGGATCAGACACAGATGTTACGTTCTTTAACTGTTATGTGATGCCGTTTGTACCTGATTCCCGTGAAGGGATTTCCGATCACCGCAAGCAAGTGATGGAGATCATGAGTCGTGGTGGCGGTGTCGGAACGAATGGTTCGACATTGCGTCCACGCAACACATTGGCTCGCGGGGTTAACGGTAAGTCATCTGGGTCAGTTTCTTGGTTAGATGATATTGCGAAGTTGACTCATTTGGTTGAGCAGGGCGGTTCAAGACGTGGGGCACAGATGATTATGTTATCTAACTGGCACCCGGATATTTATGAATTCATCATCTCCAAAATGCAGAATCCGCGAATTTTGCGCTATTTGATCGAAAACACAGAAGATGAATTGATTAAGAAGCTGGCAGATGAGAAATTGAATTTCAAACCTTTGACAGCACAAGAAGAAGCGATGTATCAAAGCATCACAAACTATAAACTAATTCCAGGTCAAGGTGGCTTTAACGCAGCGATTATCCGTGACGCTGAGCTGAAGCTTCAGGATGGTGGAACATACACTGTTCATAATCCAGAATTCCTGACAGGAGCGAATATTTCCGTAACGTTAACGGACGATTTCATGAAAGCGGTGGAAGAAGACGCGGATTACGACTTACGTTTCCCAGCTGTCGAAAATTATTCACCTGAACAAATGAAGCATTATAACGAACAGTGGCATGAAGTTGGCGACGTACGTGAATGGGAGCGTCAAGGTCACGAAGTTCGTGTGTATCGTACGATCAAAGCACGCGCACTATGGGATTTGATTAATATCTGTGCTACGTATTCGGCGGAACCGGGCATTTTCTTTATTGATAATGCGAATGACGACACGAATGCGAAAGCGTACGGACAGCAAGTTGTAGCAACGAATCCGTGTGGTGAAGTTCGCCTCACGTTAAAAATTGCGGGATGAAGCGGGAAAGCTGAGAAATAGTATAGTTAAAAAAACTAAATTGACGAGGGGCTTATGAAAAAAACATGTAAAACTTGTGGTGTTACTAAATCTGTCATTGATTTTGAAAAAAGAGTAGATAGCAAAGATGGTTATAGACAACAATGCAAAGTATGTAAAAAGGAACATTCAACTTATTCTAGAGCTAAGTGGGCTGAAAGCGATCATATCTCTTTTTGGAGAGTTAGATCTTACAGCTTTAACAATGCAAAAGGAAGAAGGACGGGAATTGCCGCAAAGGTAATTATCAACTCCGAGCCTGTTTCAGCAATAGAACTGAAGTTACTTTATGATACTGATCCTTGTTGCCATTATTGTAGAATACCACTAAGTAGAGAAAATATTGTTTTTGACCATAAGCAACCACTTTCAAGAGAAGGGAAACATGAAATTAATAATATTGCTATTTCCTGCGATGATTGTAATAATTTAAAAGGAATTAGAAATATGGAGGAGTTTCAAAAATTTCTTCTTGATTATATACGTCGATTTTGAAGTTAATTATACTTGCCAATCCGAACCGAAGGCTAGAAGTAAATTTTTAGTCAGGGGCAACGCATACCTGGTGATCCTGATTGATATTGATCAGACTATAATCCAGGCACGAGACCGCAACACTGAATGAAAGAAGCAGTGAAAATGTATGCTGAACTTACAGGAAAACAACTGTAAGAACTAGAGGATAAAAAGCCTTTAGGATAACAACTGGAACAACCACTTGCACCATATTCTGTCTGTAATTTAGCTGCTGTCAATCTTGCTGAGATGGCAGACAAAAATACGAAGACGGTTAACTTTGAAAAATTGAGAGAGACGGTACGGACTGGTGTACGTATGCAAGATAACGTCATCGATGCTACACCGTACTTCCTTGAAGAAAATAAAGTACAAGCCCTTGGCGAACGCCGTGTAGGTCTTGGTGTTATGGGACTTGCAGATCTTCACATCTATTGTGAAAAAGAATACGGCTCGCCTGAAGGAAATCAATTAGTGGATGAGGTATTTGAAGCAATTGCGACAACTGCTTACCGCGAATCGATTGAATTAGCGAAAGAAAAAGGAAGTTTCCCGTTCCTAATTGGTAAAACGGATGAAGAAACGAAAGCATTACGTCATGCTTTCATTAATTCTGGCTTTATGAAGCGCATGCCGGAAGATATCCGCGAATCGATTGTGGAATATGGAATACGTAACTCACATCTCCTAACTGTTGCTCCAACGGGTAAATGAATTGCCCCCGATGCAAGTAATTGCATCGTGAACATCTGGCTATATGCGGGAAACTCTGAGAATCCTTTTGTACCTGTAACTTGCCATTACGCTTAAGGTAAAAATCAAAAGGTGCAGACAATCCGCAGGGAAGTCATGGCTGACCCCTCAACGACTACACGCCGGACAACCGATTTATCCATTACAATCTCTTTGAAAGAAGTGAATTGCTTTGGAGAAAAAATGTTTAAATTGCTCAGTCATTATCAAAGTTAAACCAAGCCATTATGAAATAGCAAACGAATTAAGTAATTTACTAAGTGTTTGTGAACCTTGCCACCGAATAATTCATTCTGGTAATAATCATCCTAGCAAGTTTAAACAAAAATTAAAATCGGTTGATGATATAGTCTGACCCATGTGGCGACATATGGAGCGGGTACTGATAACCCCGCCCTCCTTGAGTAAGGAGAGTAACAAAAGTGAGTACTGGGACAATGGTAGGAGTTTCAACAGGGTTAGAACCTTATTTCTCATTCACATACTACCGCAGCGGACGTCTAGGTAAATTCATTGAAGTAAAAGCAGAGATAGTAGAAGAGTATTTGCAGGCTAATCCTGATGCAGATCCGGACAATTTGCCTGAGTGGTTTATATCTTCAATGGAACTAGCGCCAGAAGCACATGCGGATGTACAATGTATCATTCAGCGCTGGATCGACAGCTCTATCTCTAAAACAGTTAACGCACCGCGTGGCTATACAGTGGAGCAAGTTGAGAGTGTCTATGAAAGATTGTATAAAGGCGGAGCAAAAGGCGGTACGGTGTACGTAGACGGTAGCCGTGATGCACAAGTGCTGACTCTGAAAGCGGAAGATAATATTCCCGACACAGAAGAGGTAGTCGACGTGACAGAACAGCCGAAAGTCGTGCTCGTCAATACGATTCAAGCATTGCGTTCTACCAACGTCACGATCGGTTCAGAAGTGGGCGACACATGCCCGGTTTGCCGACAAGGTACAGTAGAAGAAATTGGTGGATGTAATACGTGTACGAATTGCCAAGCGCAATTGAAGTGTGGACTATAATTAAATAGTAAAAAAACCCCGAATGCTCTCATTATGCATTCGGGGTTTTTATGTACAAAAATGTAATGTATGCTATCTTTTTCACTTAAAATATAAAGTAAATTAAAAAGTTGAATTATTTTAAAAATCTATGTTGATATAATTTTCTAAATATTATATACTAATTAAAAATTGTTTGATTCATTAGTAATCAATCAGACAACTACATTAAAAGACGAGAAAGAAGGGTTTCTATGCTGACATTTTTATCATCTATCGTCTTGCTAATTATTGGTTACCTAACGTATTCAAAAGTGGTTGAAAAGGTATTCGTGATTGATGATGCAAGGAAAACACCCGCTTATACACAGGCTGATGGGATGGATTATGTTCCGATGAGCTGGTGGAAAGGCTGGTTGATTCAATTACTGAACATCGCAGGTTTAGGTCCGATATTCGGCGCAATTGCAGGTGCGTTATATGGACCTGTTGCATTCATTTGGATTGTGTTCGGCAGTATTTTTGCTGGTGCCGTACATGATTATTTTTCTGGAATGTTATCATTAAAACACGGTGGTGCTCAATTCCCTAAAATTGTAGGGGAATATTTAGGAGATATCGCTAGACGTTTCATTAACGTGATTTCCGTTGTACTAATGGTTCTAGTGGCGGCTGCCTTTACTGCAGGGCCAGCTCAACTTATTTCATCCATTACACCGCTATCATTTATAGTATCTCTTATCATTATATTTGGATACTTCGTGTTGGCAGCCATCTTGCCGATCAATAAAATTATAGGACATTTATATCCGTTGTTCGGAGTGGTTTTGATTGTTATGGCAGTTGGAATCGGTGGCGCATTACTATTTGGACCCGAGAAAATTCCGAATTTAACTTTGCAGAACTTACATCCTGGAGAATTACCTATTTGGCCATTGCTGATGGTGACGATCTCTTGTGGAGCAATTTCAGGTTTCCACTGTACGCAAAGTCCAATTGTTTCTAGAACGATGAAAAAAGAATCGGAAGGCCGTAAAGTATTTTATGGTGCAATGATTGCAGAAGGTGTCATTGCGATGGTCTGGGCTGCGGCAGGCATGACATTCTTTGGCGGTACGGCAGGACTACAAAGTGCTCTCGCTGCGGGTGGTCCAGCAGGTGCTGTGAATGAAATCTCGAGCACATTGCTTGGATCGTTTGGCGGGATGTTAGCTATTTTAGGGGTTATTATTTTGCCAATTACGACGGGCGATACGGCTCTTCGTTCAGCGCGTATGATTTTCACTGAAGCGACTTCCAAATGGTTAAACCCCGGTAAAAAATGGGTGATTCTTGCTACGACATTGCTGTTAGGTGTACCTATGTTCTATCTATCAACTATCGATTATTCGTTCTTATGGCGTTATGTTGGCGGAACGAATCAATTAGTAGCCGCCGTCATGCTCTGGACAGCAACGTCTTTCTTAATTAGAGAAAAACGAGCGCATTGGATCGCAGGAATTCCTGCGATGTTCATGACCGCAGTTGTCGTGACGTACTGGATGTATGCGCCTGAAGGTCTGCATCTAGACTACGCTGTATCGGTAGGCACAGGAATTGTAGTATCAGGTGCAATTGGGGTGTTTTACTTGCTGAAAGTGATTCAAGCGAAACAAGTCCCCGTGATTGTAAGCGAGCAATAAAAAGAAAAGGCCTTTAGCGAATGCGCTAAGGGCCCTTTCTTTGCACTCTTATAATTTTTGTAGAAAAGTAAAAGCCTCGAACTAAAAATACATTCGAGGCTCTTTGTGTACTCTTATGAAAGAAGAGGTTTTGGCTCTTTCGCTTCATCTGTTTCTATCGCAATTTGTGGATTCAACACACCTACTCCGTGTTCTTCCACTTCCAATAACTTTTCGAAAGAAGCAATGGCAACTTCTACTTGCTTGTCGTCTGGCTCTTTTGTTGTCAGTAATTGTAACCAAAGTCCAGGGTAGCCTAGATAACGAAGTACCGGTACGTTGCGCACTGCGTTCGTTAACTGTAATACTTCAAATGACACGCCGAGCACTACAGGAATCAATAAAATCCGATTAAGGACGCGCAACCACAGTGGATCAGTTGGTACTAAGAAGTAAATGAACATCCCGACGATTACCGTAAACAAAATGAAACTACTACCGCAGCGATAATGTAATCGAGATTGTGACTGTACGTTTTCTACTGTCATTTCCATATTACTTTCGTAGTTATTGATGACTTTATGCTCTGCACCGTGATATTGGAAAACCCGTTTGATCAGCGGCGTCATGGAAATTAATCCAATATACGTTAGCAACAAGAATAATTTAAAGAAGCTCTCGATCATAATTTGCGCTGTTTTACCGGGTGCAACGGATTGGAACAACTCTGCTAAGAAAACAGGAACGAGTGTAAAGACGAACTTACCGAAAATAAACGATAACACTCCGACAGCCGCCACGCCAAGAATCATTACGAGTTTCGACGTCTCTTCTTCTTTCGCATGTTCTTCTTCTTCACCTGGCATCACGTCGTAGCGATCACTCGCAAACGTCAGATGCTTCGAACCATTACCAGCCGATTCAATTAACGCGACAATTCCGCGGATTAAAGGAATCTTTTTTAATTTAGTGCGTACAGGATGTGATTCTCTCGGTACGTGGTAGTACTCGATCGAATCATCTTTGCGACGAATTGCTGTCACCGTATCTTTCTTTCCGCCAAACATTACACCTTCTATAAGTGCTTGACCTCCGTATGCTGGAGGAGTTTTCTGTTGACTCATAACATACCCACGCTTTCTGTCGTAAGAAACGATATTCTCATTGTACTAAAAAAAGTGAAATTGCACCATTGAGATGTTTAAAAATGTGTAAATAACCCGACACTGGAATGGGAGGTATTGTTATGAAAATCACTACTACGCATGTCTGGACCGCGATTATGGCTGCGGTACTCTCTATAATTTCACTAAAATTCCTACAGGTTTTTAAATTTATAAAATGGTCGCCAATTGGCTGGACGAAAAAACTTCATATGTTTACGACGTTTCCCGGTTGGCTTAAATGGGTCGTATTAGGAGTGATCTGCTTTTTGCTGTTCTTTATCCTGTACTTTATTGCACGTTTGACGTGTAAAGTTCCGCCGACTGTTTCTTCATTGATCGTCACAATCATTGCGATTCTATTCATTGAATGGATGATCCATGTCAAAGCGGATTTGACGATGACACAATTCATTAAACGAATATCGATACCATTTGCTTGTCTGTTTGCCATGATCTTTCGTTTTGTTATAGGGACGTCTGTCTACATGAAAAAAACGTTCGGCTAAAACAGTTTTAGTATGTCCTGCTAACTCATTGTGCTAGAATAGGAAAGAAAAATGAGTGGGAGGGGATTAAATGGAACTGTTACTCTTAAATGGTCCAAACCTGAACCGGCTAGGCAAAAGAGAGCCGGATATTTACGGGGCGGAGACACTTGCGGATATAGAGGGCCGAATTCAGCGTCTGGCCAATGAATCGGACATTACGCTTTCATGCTTTCAATCCAATATAGAAGGCGAGCTCATCAACCGCATTCACGATGCAGGGGATCAGGAAATCGATGGGATTATCTTTAATCCAGGCGCATTTACACACTACAGCATTGCCCTTCGTGATGCGATTGCTTCTATTTCCGTTCCGGTAATTGAAGTTCATATCTCCAACATACATACTCGCGAAGAATTCCGGCACACGTCTGTCATTGCGCCTGTAGCGGCAGGACAGCTTTGCGGTTTTGGAACAGCGGGCTACGATCTCGCCTTCCAAGCGTTTTTGTTAAAACGAGAGGAGAGACAATCTTGAAAATAGAGAAATTAAGAAAATTATTGAAAGAACAGCAACTCGATGCATTAGTTATCACAAATCCTTACAACCGTCGCTATATGACGAACTTCACGGGATCTGCAGGGACTGCGATTGTTTCGCAAGATGATGCAGTGTTCATTACTGATTTCCGTTACATGGGGCAAGCCAATGACCAACTGTCTGGCTATCGTATTGTCCAGCACACAGGCACGATGATTCAGGAAGTTGCGAACCAAGTGAAAGAAATGAAGATCGATACACTGGGCTTTGAAAAAGAAGATCTAAGCTACAGCCAATTTGAAGTGTATAATGAACATATAAAAGCAAAACTAGTGCCAGTCGCTGGTTTAATAGAGAAGCTGCGTTTAATCAAGACACCAGAAGAAATCACAGTATTAAAGCAAGCGGCGGCAATCGCAGACGCGGCATTCGTCTATATTTGTTCGGTCATCCAAGCAGGTAAAACGGAGCTGGAAATTGCCAATGAATTGGAATTCTTCATGCGGAAACAAGGCGCGACTTCCTCTTCATTTGACATAATTGTTGCTTCTGGCGAAAGAGGGGCTTTACCGCATGGGGTAGCATCTGATAAAGTGATTGAGACTGGTGATTTAGTTACAATGGATTACGGAGCCCTCTATAATGGGTATATCTCTGATATTACGAGAACAGTTGCGATCGGTGAGCCTTCTGCTAAACTTCGTGAAATCTACGAAGTCACGTTACGCGCCCAAGAACTGGGTGTAGAACAGATCAAGCCTGGCATGACAGGTATCGAAGCCGATGCAATTACACGCGACTATATCAAGTCTAAAGGCTATGGTGAAGCATTCGGTCATTCGACGGGTCATGGGATCGGCATGGAAGTTCACGAAGCTCCAGCCTTATCGTTCCGCTCTAAAACAGTGCTTGTACCGAATATGGCGGTAACAGTGGAACCTGGAATTTATCTTCCTGGTATTGGCGGCGTGCGAATTGAAGATGATATACTAATCACAGAAACAGGTAATGAACGTTTGACAAAGTCTACTAAAGAGCTGCTTATTTTATAATCGCTTAAAAATGGAGGAATACGAATGATTTCAGTAAACGAATTTCGTACAGGATTAACAATTGAAGTGGATGGTGACATTTGGCGCGTAATGGACTTCCAACACGTAAAGCCAGGTAAAGGTGCAGCGTTTGTTCGTTCGAAACTACGTAATTTACGCTCAGGAAACGTCAATGAAAAGACATTCCGTGCGGGAGAAAAAGTAGAGAAAGCACAAATTGACAACCGTAAAATGCAGTATTTATATGCTGACGGAGATATGCACGTATTCATGGATAACGAATCATACGAGCAGATTGAACTATCTGAAAAGCAACTTGAATATGAACTGAAATTCTTGAAAGAGAACATGGAAGTGCATGTGATCACGTATAAAGAAGAAGTACTAGGCGTTGATTTGCCAATAACAGTTACGCTTGAAGTAGCCGAAACAGAACCTGGAATTAAAGGTGACACAGCAAGCGGCGGTTCTAAGCCAGCTAAGATGGAAACTGGCGTTGTCGTCCAAGTGCCATTCTTTGTTAACCAAGGTGACATGTTGGTCATCAACACAGAAGAAGGAGAATACGTTTCTCGCGCATAATTAGATACGTAACGAGGGTGTCCCAGAAATGGGGCATCCTTTTTTGCGTGGGACAAAATTCAAGTACAAAATCTCAGTTCAATGTGAGTGGTTCGTGATGGATTTTCCAGCTGGCAGAGTTTTCCCTGGGCACGCGTCCCTTCTGAAGTGCATATCTCCACCTCCATACAAACTCCTTTCTAACTCTTTCAATCAACAATGACTCTTATACTTTTATACGTTTGCATATCTTAGAAGCATACTTCATAGAGTGGACTATGGAGGAGGCGTAGCGGGATGGAACTGAATGATTTATTGCGCATCGCCGGCGTCGGATTGGTGATAGGGGTACTTCACGTGTTCTTCGAGCAAACAGGCAAGAAGGAGTTTTCATTTTTCCTATTTTTCTTAGCATACCTGTATATCTCGATCGAGTTGCTGATGTTCCTCAGAATATTTTTTACAGAGATCACGGAATTCTTTAGCTGGCTATCTATGGCGATGTAAATGGCAATTCTCTTTCAATTATTTGTCGTGTATCTCTTGCTACTTTTGCTTTCATTTGCTGCACCTGCCCTGCATCCCATTCTCTATACCGCACTATTCTTACTGGTCACAGTGTATGTATTGTTCACGGTTCTTGTACCTTTCGGGTCGACATTGTTAGCGTTGACGGATAAGTTACCGTCGCCTTATGCAACGCTGCTAGTAGTGAGTGCAGGTCTGTATTATGTAGCGGAGGTTCTGTCGCTTCAGATGAAAGACGAAGGGTACGGGGCATATGGGCAGCTGTTTCAGACCAGCATGAAAGTAGTCATCATGACATTGTGGCTGCCGTATATCACGCAATTGATTGAGACGATTCACGCGTTCATTCCCTGGTGAACGAATCCTAACATTAATGAATGGACGAGACTTCTATGCTGAATTTTCTGCAGGAAAGTATCGCGGGCATCATCGGACCATTTTTCTTGTTGCTCATTATGCTGCTCATTGCTTCTCTGGTCGATTTCTTTCTTCCGGCGTTTCAAAAGTGGACGAGGTTTCTGTTGCTCATCCTTATTTTAGTATTGTTAATTGAACCAGCTAGAGAAAGTTTTGAGCAAATTCAAGAGATCACGCATTCCATTGCTTCTTTATTCCTTGGCATGTACCCGCTAATTGCCGCGATGATTTTGGCATCCGGTGCAACGTTTGGCGTCTTGAATTTCCAACCCGCTATGCTGTTATTTGCACAAGGGGCTGTCGTGTTTGCAGATAAGTTCCTGTTGCCAGTGCTATTGACGGCGCTGTTGTTTGACATCTTTACGCGATTGGTGCCGGAGATTGCCTTCACAAGAATGGCGGATTTATTGCGTACGTCATTGCTTGCGCTTGTTTCTGCCATGGTTGCAGCGTATTCCATTTTCATCACAGCGGGTGGTGCGTTGTCCTGGACGATGAACGGAGCTTTGAATGAACCGTTAAAAGAGCTGATTAAGAATAATATTCCGGTTATCGGTTCATTGTTGACTGACACGCTTGGGTCGATTGGTCGTTATTCTTCCGGTGCAACGGCTTATATGAGTGTTTGGTTGCTCGTATCTATTTGGACGATTGCATTATTGCCGGCGGTGAGGATTCTATGTATTGCCTTTTTGTTTAGATGGACTGCGGCAATCGTCGAACCGTTTTCGCAAAAGGAAATATGCGGGTTATTGGATGATATTGGCCGTACGTTGTTTGTGTTATGTGCTATTTCGTTTTTACTGACATTCGCTTTCATCTATACAACAATTTTCATTGTGACGTTCATTAAACTGATGACGTTCGGGAAATGAGGCGAGTGTATGGAAGTGTTTTTATTGGGGCTGGCAAACTTGGTAATCCTTGCACTAATTATTCAATTGCTAGCGAGCCGTGAAATGGAAAGGTTATTTATTCCATTGTGCAAAGTAGCGATTGGCATATGGATTTTGCAATATATTCTACAATTCGCGAGTCATAAGTTACTGTGACGCTACATATTATGCAAATGTAGAATTCGTTTTAGTCAATTCACGTTGAGATGGTGATGGAACTATGGAAAAGCCCACAGGGAAACCCCGATTGATCATGATCGGTTTGATGGTTATGGTGTTTAGCATTTTATACATCACCAGTACGGCGAATGTAGGAGGGGAGAAACAGAAAAAAGAAGAGAAGCGCATGTTGTCAACACTTGAAGAAACACTTGAAGAAATGAAAGGGCTAGGAAAAGTGAAGGTGTATTTTCATTACGATGAAAAGGAAGAAGAGAGCCCGTTAGCCAATTATTTCTCTGCTTCATCCGACGTAAAAAGCCAATCTCCTTTGCAGGGGTTGCTCGTCGTGGCGGAAGGGGCAGAAGATCCGGCCGTACGGAACGGACTATCACAACTCCTAGCCAACGTCCTACAATTGCCTGAACATCGTATCGTTATCGTGGAAATGAAGAAAAGGGGGAATCAACATGAGAGCCAATAAACGAACAGTTTGGTTTTTAACATTACTTAGTCTAGTCGCAGTGATTTCAATCTACTACGTGAAGAAGGAAGCACCGATGCCGTTTGACGGAATTGCGATCTTCACGAAAGAAACAAAGGACGCAACGAATCTACTCGAAAAGGAAGGCAAGTCGGAGGAAGTGAAGCCAGTCTTTGCTGAATCGTATATTTTCCAAGATATGCGTATGGAAGTACGTAATGAACGCAGTGAGACGGTACAACAGTTGACAGAAAAAATGACTTCTTCTGATTTCTCTGCTGAAGAGAAAAATGAAATTTTTAATGAAATTGCTGCATTACGAAAAGTAAGTTCCACAGAAGCCTTGATGGAGATGCAAATTGCAGCACTTGGTTACCCTGAAGTGTTTGTACGTGGAGATGGTGATCGTGTCAACGTCACTGTGTTATCAAATGAAAGCCACTCACCGAAAATGGCGGATGAAATAACACAGTATGTCATGTCGAGCTGGGATGGCGCGCAAACTGTCAAAGTAGATTTTGCAGAAACAAAAGAATAATGCCAAAAGGAAGTCCATAGGGCTTCCTTTTTTGTGCGGATAATTAAATATTCGGTCTATATTTTATATATGAGTAAACAAGATAATGTTATCAGATAACACATTAGCGTTTTTTTGAATGAATTGACACAAAATTTGCAAATGATAGGGATTATTCGAGAATAATAGAATAATTTGTGTCTTTGCTATTCCATATTTACTGTAAAACGTCTATCATAGAATATGATAGCAAGAAAAATTAGTTAGGAGAATCAGATATGTTGAAAATTCAAGAAATCAGAGAAATTATTAAGCTTATCGATCAATCATCCATCCAGAAATTCTCATTGGAATCAGATGGAGGGAAGATTAAACTTGAAAAAAATGACGGACAAGCCGTGACAACGGTTACAGAAACACCACAAACACCACAAGCAGCACCGACTCCAGCTCCGGCAGCACCTGCAGCAGCTCCAGCAACTCCAGCTCCAACAGCAGCACCGGAAGCTCCAGCAGCTGAAGTGGTAACTGACGAAACACTACACAAAATCACTTCCCCTATGGTTGGAACATATTATCAGGCTTCATCACCAGACGCAGAAGCATACGTTAAAAAAGGTGATCAAGTGACTGCTGAATCCATCGTTTGTATTGTAGAAGCAATGAAACTATTCAACGAAATTGAATCAGAAGTGAATGGTGAAATCGTTGAAATCTTAGTACAAGACGGTCAACTTGTGGAATACGGACAGCCTTTATTCCTTGTTAGAGAAAACTAAGGGGGAGTATCTAATGAAAAAAGTATTAATTGCAAATCGTGGAGAAATTGCCGTGCGAATTATTCGCGCGTGTAAAGAAATGGGGATTAAAACGGTAGCTGTCTATTCCGAAGCAGATGCAGAGGCGCTACACGTTCAACTAGCAGACGAAGCAGTTTGCATCGGACCACGTCTATCGACAGACAGTTATCTAAACTTCTCAAACGTCATCAGTGCTGCAAAAGCAACTGACTGTGACGGAATCCATCCTGGTTATGGTTTCCTTGCAGAGAACGCGAGCTTCGCAGAACTTTGTGAAGAAGTAAATATCGAATTCATCGGGCCCACTGCAGCGGCCATTTCCAAAATGGGTACAAAAGACGTTGCGCGCAATACAATGGCATCTGCAGGAGTTCCGATCGTTCCTGGTTCTGACGGTATTGTGGATGATGCAGACCATGCACTTAAAATTGCAAAAGAACTTGGATTCCCCGTGATCATCAAAGCAACAGCTGGTGGTGGCGGTAAAGGGATTCGTGTAGCGCGTGATGAAGACGAGCTAGTAAAAGGCGTGAAAATCACACAAAAAGAAGCGGCTGCGGCATTCGGGAACCCGGGCGTCTATATTGAAAAATATATTGAAGTATTCCGTCACGTAGAAGTCCAAGTACTTGCGGACAAGTATGGTAACGCGATTCATTTAGGTGAGCGTGATTGTTCTATACAGCGCCGTATGCAAAAACTAGTCGAGGAAGCTCCATCTCCTGCGTTGACTCCTGAATTGCGTGCAGAGATGGGTGAAGCGGCGGTTAAAGCGGCTAAAGCTTGTAACTATCGTGGTGCAGGTACTGTAGAATTCATTTTTGATCATATCAATCAAAAATTCTATTTCATGGAAATGAATACACGAATTCAAGTGGAACATCCTGTAACAGAAATGATCACAGGAATAGACTTGATTCAACAACAGCTAAAAGTAGCAGCAGGTGAAGAATTAGCGTTCACACAAGAAGATATTACATTTAATGGCTGGTCCATTGAATGCCGGATCAACGCAGAAAATCCGGATAAGAATTTCATGCCATCCCCAGGTAAAGTGACTATGTATCTACCTCCAGGCGGCTTTGGTGTACGTGTTGACTCAGCCGTGTACCCAGGATATACGATTCCACCGTTTTACGACTCTATGGTCGCAAAGCTGATTGTTCATGCGGATACACGTGAGCAAGCGGTCGCTCGGATGAAACGTGCATTGGATGAATTCGTAGTGGAAGGCGTCCATACAACGATTCCATTCCACGCAAACTTAATGGATAATGATATATTCCAGTCTGGTGATTTTGATACAAAGTTCTTAGAAAAGTACGACGTCATGAAATAATTGGAGGAGAAGTGTAATGGCTGATAAAACAAATGCATCGTTTGTCGGAATGACACCGTCTGGAGATGCTGCACTCGGACGAGTCCAACTCGCACCTGAAGTACTCGAAGTCATCATTGGCATCGCCACATCAGAAGTAAATGGAGTGATTGCTACCCAAGGAAATTTCGCGTCAGGTGTTGCGGAGAAGTTGGGTAAAGTGATGTATGGAAAAGGTGTAAAAACCGAATGGGCAGATGAAGGACTAAAAATCGATGTGTATTGCATTATCGAGTACGGCCATTCCATTCCTACGATCGCGACGAAAATTCAGAGCGAAATTCGCCAAGCCATTTTGAATATGACTTCGCTTCAAACACATGAAGTGAATGTACATATAACGGGTATTCATTTCGAAGACTGAAGAGGTCTTATTCAATAAGCGCATAACCGAAGACAAACCTTTTAATGGGTTTGTTTTCGGTTTTTTGTTGTGTGAGTTCAATAAGTAAGTTCAGACCAATAAAGGCGTAGCGGGTAATGAGCGGATATAAGTAGAGATAGAGCGCTTGACGTAAAGTATGAGCGTGTGAGGACTTTGATAGAGCGGTTGAAAGTGAATATAGAGCGGATTTGTATAAATTATGAGCGCTTAGACAAATGAATGAGCGAAATTTACATGAGTGATCTACGATGAACAATTTAAATCGCACTAAGGGGGTGATTGGAAGTACATCTGGCATGACGATTAGTGTTGTTTACATGCTTACTAACGATCACTTGCTCAGCTAATTATGAACATCTTGATCAAAAACGTAAACTGATGACATAAAATCGCTTGATTCTACTAGTTCTTTTCTTACCTTTTGTGCTATCATTAGGTTTTGAAGATGAGCGGTAGAGGAGATAACAATTATGAAACGACGAGAAGCACGTGAAAAAGCAATTCAAACTCTGTTTCAGCTGGATAATAGCGAGATGAACGTGGATGAAGCGATAGGTTATATTGTAGAAACCCCGCTTGATTCATTCTACGAACAACTAGTTCGAGGTACAGCGGAACACCTGACAGAAGTTGATAGTGAAATTACAAATAAATTGGAAAACTGGACCATCGATAGATTGCCTAAAATCGAAAGAACCGTATTACGATTGGCTGTCTATGAACTCCTTTATAACGAAGAAGTTCCGAATCGGGTCATCATGAACGAAGCGATTGAGCTATGCAAAACGTTTGGTGACGAAAAGTCAGGCCGTTTTGTTAATGGGGTACTTTCTAAATTCCAATAACCAAAGTCGTCACTACTAATTACAAGCTTGAGCTCGATCAACTTTCTGTACAAATAAAAAAAGTTTGGTGGGAAAATCATGTCTAGTAAAAAGATTGATGGAAAAGCAATAGGACAAGAAATCCGGAATGAATTAAAAGAAGAAGTAGCTTCTTTAGTCGCACAAGGTGTTCAACCTGGACTGGCTGTTATTTTAGTTGGGGAAAACTCAGCATCCGAGACATATGTGAAAAACAAGGAGAAATCCAGCAAGGAAGCGGGTATGAAATCCGTGCTGACTAAATTGCCGGAGACTGTGTCAGAAGAGGATCTTCTAGCTGAAGTAGAGAAGCTTAACGAAGACGATACAATCGATGGTATTTTGGTGCAATTGCCATTACCGAAACATATTGATGAAAACAAAGTCATCCGCGCGATCAGCCCGGAAAAAGATGTCGATGGATTCCATCCGATGAATGTTGGGAAAATGTTGATCGGTCAAGAAACATTCTTGCCTTGTACACCCTATGGCATCATGCAGTTACTTGAGCGCTCTAATGTAGATATTGCAGGCAAGCACGCAGTTATTATCGGTAGAAGTAATATCGTAGGGAAACCGATGGGACAACTTCTATTACAAAAAGATGCCACGGTGACGTATTGTCATTCTCGTACAGAAGATTTGAAGAAATTTACGCAACAAGCAGATATTTTAATCGTTGCAATTGGTATAGCTAAATTCATCACAGGTGACTACATTAAAGAAGGCGCAGTGGTGATTGATGTGGGTATGAACCGTGATGAAAATGGCAAGCTATGTGGAGACGTTGATTATGAATCAGCTGAGAAGCAAGCTAGTGCTATTACACCTGTACCAGGCGGAGTAGGTCCAATGACAATTACGATGCTATTGAAAAACACCGTGGAAAGTGCGGAGAATAAATTAAAGGCACGTACACAAAATAAGTAATTCTAATCGAGAGACGCTCACCATGAGCGCCTCTCTATACATAAAAGGGCAGGTGATGGAAACATGTCCAATCAAACTTTTTTAACCGTTCAAGCGCTAACGAAATATGTCAAACGCAAATTTGACGCAGATCCACATTTACGGAATGTGTATGTAAAAGGTGAACTGTCGAACGTTAAGCTGCATCCGTCCGGACATATTTATTTTACATTGAAAGACGATAAGACGAGAATTCAAGCGGCCATGTTCCGTTCCCGTTCCAACACACTTCAATTTAAGCCTGAAAACGGTATGAATGTACTAATTACGGGAGATGTGACGGTGTTTGAAACGGCAGGATCATACCAACTCTATGTACAAACAATGGAGCCAGATGGTATAGGGGCGCTGTATCTAGCTTTTGAACAGTTGAAAAAGAAACTTCAGCAAGAAGGGTTGTTTGAAGAAAGATTTAAGCAAGCTATTCCGCCAGTACCGAAACGAGTCGGTCTCATTACAGCTGAATCGGGTGCCGCGCTGCGTGATATGTACTCCACCATTAACCGACGTTTTCCAATGGCAGAGATGCATTTATATCCCGCTCTCGTGCAAGGACGCACAGCAGTTCCTTCGATTGTGAAAGCGATTGAACAAGCGAACAAAATGGCAACTGTCGATGTATTGATTGTTGGCCGAGGCGGGGGATCCATTGAAGATTTGTGGGCATTTAATGAAGAGGACGTAGCACGTGCGATTTTCTCAAGTCGGATTCCAATCATCAGCGCAGTGGGACATGAAACCGACACGACCATTGCGGATTTTGTGGCAGATTTACGTGCACCGACGCCAACTGCAGCAGCAGAAATGGCTGTACCGGATCAGCTTCAATTATTTCAACACTTGAAAAATCAACAGCGTTCGATTTATTTAGCGGTACAGACCATAATTAAACAGTTGAACAAGCGTTTAGAGACAGCGCAAGCAGCCTATCCGCTACAATATCCCGAACGATTATATCGTCCTTTCATCGAGAAGCTCGACAATCTCGAAGATCGACTACAACGCGGCAGTGAGGCGGTTGTCCAAGGGAAACGGATGAGCTTCGATCGTCTCCATGCAGGTTTTCAGTACTATACACCCATTCGACGTATTCAGCTGGAACAGCAACAGACGAAACAACTGGAAATGCGTTTGAATCGTGCTGCGGAACACTCTATTAAACAGCGTCAGCAACATTTCATATCGCTAATGCGCATGATGCAAGCCCTGAATCCATTACAAGTAATGGAAAGAGGTTTTTCAATCGGTTATAAAGATCATGAAGTGATTAAATCTATAAAAGATGTAGCAAGCGGAGATCACGTGACGCTTCAATTAGCAGACGGATCTATTTCCACTATAGTAGAAGGAATCATTCCAAAGGAGGTCGAGTAAGGATGGCAGAAGATAAAAATATGCAATTCGAGCAGGCAATGCACCAGTTAGAAGAAATTGTACAGAAATTGGAGGCTGGAGAGGCACCTTTGGATGATACGATCACGTTGTATAAGCAAGGGATGGAGCTCTCAGCCTATTGTCAGAAGAAGTTGCAGAATGCTGAAAAACAATTGATTCGTATGATTGATCAAGAGGGTAACGAAACCTCATTTGATCCGACAGCAGGTGAACCGAATGAATGAAAAATTACAAGCTTTTATTGCTGAAATGATTCCTGAAATTGAACGTGAACTGACGAATCAACTGGCGAAGTCTGATATTCCAGACGCTTTGCACGAATCTATGATGTATTCCGTAGAAGCGGGCGGCAAACGAATTCGTCCATTACTAGTTATGGCTGTTTTATTTGATATGAAACAAGATTCGGCTGATGCAGTAAAAGTCGCGGCTTCTGCTGAACTGATACATACATATTCATTAATTCATGACGATCTACCGTGCATGGATGACGATGATTTTAGAAGAGGTAAACCTACGAATCATAAAGTATACGGTGAAGATGTCGCGACGCTTTCGGGAGATGCAATGCAGGCAATGGCTTTCCAAGCGCTCGCAGATCTTCGGGAAACACCACCGGAAGCCGCGATTGAACTTGTCGGATTACTGGCAAAAGCGTCGGGCGCTCAAGGGATGGTCAAAGGCCAAGTTCTCGATATGAAAGGCGAACAGCGATTATTGCCTTTAGCAGAATTGGAAGAAGTCCATATTCATAAAACAGGCGCATTACTCTCATACTGTATAGAAGCGGGTGCTGTGCTAGCACAGGCTACGGATGAACAGCGTGAGCAACTTCGCCGTTTCTCTCACAACATTGGGTTGGCATTCCAAATCCAAGATGATATTTTGGATGTAACAGCCACTACTGAGCAGCTCGGTAAACCAGCAAACAGTGATACTTCAAGCGAAAAGTCGACGTATCCTTCATTGCTTGGGCTAGACGGGGCTCGCGAGCAATTAAAAGCACGTCATGAAGAAGCAATACGTGCTTTGCAGTCCATCGGCTTAGGGGAGTCTATGTTGCAATTGTTAGCAGATTACATTATTGAGCGAAATATGTAATTTGGAACCGTTATATTTGTGTCGCACGTTGTTACTGTTATAATGTAGAAAACAAACAGCAACTACTTGGTCTAATAAAGGACAACTAGCGCGATGTACAAATAGAAAGACCTACTTACATGATGAAGGTGTGTGATCACGATGGATCTAACAAAGATTACCAATCCATCTTTTATAAAAGAGCTCGATAAAGAACAGTTAGAATCTCTGGCGGCAGATATTCGCCATTTTCTAATTGAAAATTTATCGGTTACTGGCGGGCATATCGGACCGAATTTGGGTGTTGTCGAATTGACGATTGCATTGCATAAAATCTTCGACAGTCCAACCGATAAATTTTTATGGGATGTAGGACATCAGTCATATGTCCATAAAATTCTTACAGGCCGAGCGGGTGAATTCGACACGCTTAGAAAATATAAAGGGTTGAGCGGATTTCCGAAGATGGCGGAGAGCATACATGACATATGGGAAACGGGCCATAGTTCAACATCTTTGTCAGCGGCAATGGGAATGGCTGTTGCACGAGATATTAAAAAGGAAAAAAGTTTTGTCATTCCGATCATTGGCGATGGTGCGTTGACGGGCGGTATGGCGCTTGAAGCTTTGAACCATATCGGACACGAAAAGACGAATCTTACGGTCATTTTAAATGACAATGAAATGTCTATTGCACCGAATGTTGGCGCATTGCATTCAATTCTCGGGAAATTACGGACGGCTGGAAAGTACAACAACGTAAAAGATGAACTGGAATTCCTTTTACGTAAAATCCCGGCAGTTGGCGGTAGAGTCGCGACGGCTGCGGAACGTGTGAAAGACAGCTTGAAATATTTAGTCGTGAACGGGGTCTTCTTTGAGGAGCTTGGATTCACATATTTAGGACCAATTGATGGCCATGACTTTGTGGAATTAGAGCGTTCTCTTCAATACGCGAAGAAAATGGAAGGGCCGGTATTACTCCATGTAATTACGAAAAAAGGTAAAGGCTATAGTCCTGCCGAGTTAGATAAAATTGGTACATGGCATGGTACAGGTCCATATAAGATTGAAACTGGAGATTTTGTGAAATCCCCTGTGAAAGGTCCTGCTTGGAGTGCTTTAGTTTCTGAAACGGTACGCAAGCTTGCGAGGAATGATCGACGCATTGTTGCCATTACGCCTGCTATGCCGGTAGGATCAAAACTCGAGCCATTCGCAGCAGAATTCCCAGATCGTTTCTTCGATGTTGGGATTGCAGAACAACATGCAGCGACGATGGCTGCAGGACTTGCAGCCACTGGAATGAAGCCTTTCCTAGCTATTTATTCGACATTCTTGCAGCGTGCATACGATCAAATGTTACATGATATTACACGCCAAAAGCTTAATGTCTTTATCGGTATTGACCGCTCAGGACTCGTAGGAGCCGATGGAGAAACACATCACGGTGTGTTTGACATAGCATTCTTGCGTCATTTGCCGAACTTAGTTATTATGATGCCAAAAGATGAAAACGAAGGTCAGCACATGGTCAAGACAGCTATTGATCATGATGAAGGTCCGATTGCACTTCGTTACCCACGTGGCAATGGGTATGGTGTACCAATGGATGAAGAACTCCATACGATTCCAATCGGCACATGGGAAGTATTACAAGAAGGCGAAGACGCAACGATCTTGACGTTCGGTACGACCATTCCTATGGCGTTCTCAGCTGCTGAGCAATTAAAAGCACAAGGTAAAAATGTAGCGGTTGTCAATGCGCGTTTCATCAAGCCGATGGATACGAATTTGTTGGATGAGCTATTTGCTAAAGGGAAACCGATTATTACAATTGAAGAAGCGGTGCTTGCTGGTGGATTCGGCAGTGGCGTGATGGAATATGCAGAGCAAGTAGGTCATACGGGTACGATTTTCGAGAGAATAGGTATTCCGGATGATTTCATTGAACATGGTAGTGTCGATAAATTACTGGTCGAAATTCATATGACACCGGATCATGTGGCAGAAGTTACCGCAGCGGCTATTCAGCAAGCAGCAGAAAGAGCGAAAGTATGAGTACACCTGTGAAAAAAGAGAGAGTAGATGTGTTGCTGGTAGAGCGTGGATTAACAGAATCCCGTGAACAAGCAAAGCGATCCATCATGGCGGGTCTCGTTTACTCTGATACAGCAAGAATTGAAAAAGCGGGAGAAAAAATTGCGGTTGATGCTCCATTAACTGTAAAAGGACCTGCGATTAAATATGTAAGTCGTGGTGGCTTGAAACTGGAAAAGGCATTACTGTCTTTTCCTATTTCTGTGAAAGAGAAGATTGTTCTGGATATTGGGGCCTCAACGGGCGGCTTTACGGATTGTGCATTGCAAAACGGCGCGAACCATTGTTACGCACTAGATGTAGGCTATAATCAACTCGCATGGAAAATCCGTCAGCACGAACAAGTGACAGTGATGGAACGGCAAAATTTCCGTCATGCGACCGTAGATTTGTTTACGGAAGGATTACCCGAAGTGGCGACAATCGATGTTTCATTTATTTCGTTATCGTTGATTTTACCGGCACTAAAGAACATCATCGTACCTGGTGGTCAAGTGGTAGCGCTAGTGAAGCCTCAATTTGAAGCAGGAAAAGATAAAGTCGGTAAAAAAGGTATTGTCCGTGATCCAGCGATCCATCTTGAAGTGTTGGAAAAGATTGCTGCAATGGCAGTGGCAGAAGGATTTTCCGTTAAAGGTGCTACGTATTCGCCGGTTACAGGTGGAGAAGGCAATATTGAGTTCTTGTATTATTTAGTAGCCGAGGACGATGCGGTGACCGATTTTACAACGGAAAATTTTAAGCAATTAGTGAAACAGGCACATACGGATTTAACATAACGCGCAATGAGTTGCGCGTTTTTTAGATGATTAGTATAATTTTGTTTATGGACTCAACAGAATCGGAGTGAGTAAAATTGAATAAAGGACAACGACATTTACGTATTCGAGAGATTATTACGAACCATGAAATAGAAACACAGGATCAGCTTGTCGAAAGTCTGAAAGCAGCGGGTGCCGATGTTACGCAGGCAACGGTTTCGCGTGATATTAAAGAAATGCACTTGATTAAAGTACCTTCACCTTCAGGCAATTATAAATACAGTCTACCTCCTATCCATCGCTATAATACAGAAGAGAAATTAAAGCGTATGCTAGAGGATGCATTTGTGGGCATCGACAGTGCAAGTCATTTTATTATGTTGAAAACGCTTCCCGGTAACGCGCAGGCTGTTGGATCGCTTGTCGATAACTTAGACTGGGATGAAATGCTTGGAACGATTTGTGGTGACGATACCTGTTTGATCATTTGTCGTGCAGAATCTCAGACAGAATATGTAAAAGATAAAATATTATCCATGCTATAAGCGAGGTGAGGACTTCATTGTTAAGCGAACTTTCGATTAAAAACTTTGCTATTATTGAACAACTTGAAATCGCATTTGACGACGGTCTAACGGTGCTAACCGGTGAAACGGGTGCTGGGAAATCCATTATTATTGATGCTGTCCAGCTCCTAGCTGGCGGCCGCGGTTCCCAGGAGTTCATTCGCCACGGTGCGAAAAAAGCTGAGCTTCAAGGACTTTTCACAATTGACAAAAATATTGAAAATGTAACAGAGAAGTTGACGGAATTTGGCATTGATACGGAAGAAGGTATTGTGATTTTACGCCGGGATATAAGTGCCAGCGGGAAATCTGTTTGTCGCGTCAATGGTAAACTCGTAACTATTGCTATATTGCGTGAGATTGGCGCCTTGCTCATCGATATCCATGGTCAGCACGAAAATCAGGAGTTAATGAACGAAAAGCGTCATATTCATTTGCTTGATTTCTTCATAGGTGAGCCGATTGAACGTGCGATGTCAACCTATACCGAGTTATATGATAAATATAAAAAACTCCAGCAAGTCATTGCTGCTAAAACACAAGATGAGCAGCAAATTGCGCAAAAAATTGATCTATACAAATTCCAATTGGAAGAAATCGATGCAGCAGATTTGAAGATCGGTGAAGAGGAAGAGCTGGAGTCTGAACTTGTGAAGCTCCAACATTTTAACCGGTTATTTGATCGCTTGAATACTTCATATGAAGCTTTGTCTCTAGAGTCACATGGACTCGATTGGATCGGCAATTCAATGAGTGATCTGGAAGAAGCGGCTTCGATTGATGAAGATCTCAAAATGATGTCTGAAACAGTTAATTCTTCATTTTATGCGCTTCAAGATGTTTCACATGATTTAAAACGGATGATCGATGGGATGGAATTCCAACCGGATCGATTGGAATTTGTCGAAGACCGATTAGCGCTGTTTTTGACATTGAAGCGTAAATATGGAAAATCACTTGAAGATATTTTAATTTATCGCGATAAAATTGCCGATGCACTCGATCAACTTGTCAATCGTGACGAAAGATTGCATCAAAATCAGGAATTATTGGCACAATACGTAGAAGATCTTGAAATAGAAGCGAATGAATTATCGATAATCCGTAAAAAAGCGGCACTGTCTCTTGAAAAAGGGATTGAAGAGCAGTTAAAACAGTTATATATGGAAAAGGCTACATTTAAAGTACAAATTCATCAAAAACACCCTCGGCAATTCGATGCTAATGGATTTGACGAAGTTGTATTTATGATTTCCACAAACTTGGGTGAACCTCTCAAGCCTTTGGTACGAGTGGCGTCTGGTGGCGAATTATCACGAATGATGCTGGCGTTGAAAACGATTTTCTCTCAACATCAAGGTGTCACGTCAATTATTTTTGATGAAGTGGATACCGGAGTCAGTGGCCGCGTAGCACAGTCCATTGCGGAAAAGATTTCCATGATCTCCAGCCACTCACAAGTGTTATGTATTTCGCATTTACCGCAAGTGGCTGCAATGGCAGATCATCATTATCTCATCAAAAAAGAAGTGCATGATGGACGAACGACTACGGCGATTCATGATGTGATGAAAACACAACGTACGGAAGAATTATCTCGCATGCTTTCCGGTGCAGAAATTACGACATTGACGCTTCAGCATGCAGAAGAACTTTTGCTTTTAGCCGAACAGCGTAAGCAGGAATTTCGCAAATAAAGTATAAATACACAATGTTTTCTAGTGGTGTCAGCACTGTTTATTTTACCCTTTCATACTTTCTCTTCGAAAGGACATACCAAAGGTATCTTTCGTTGAGGAGGTGAAACATGGGATGGAATAAATCTTTCAAAACGCTCTTAGCGCTTATACTGATGCTCTGCCTTGTGCCTGGGATTTCATTAGCAAAAGAAGAAACCCTCATTCCGATGGGTGATTCCATCGGTATTCAAATGGATTTGAGTGGTATTTATGTAACGAGTGACGTCAAGGTGGCTTCGAAGGAATGGCTAAAAAAAGGTGATATAATTCGCCAGTTAAACGGTACAGATACAAAGCAACTTGTTCATTTCGAACGCGCCCTGCAAAAAGATAGTGCTACGATGGAACTCGACATTTTGCGTAATGGGGAACGTGAAACCATTCAGGCAGATCCGTCGCTCATTAAGCACGTCACGCCCTTCTTGAAAGATCGAACGGAAGGTACTGGGACATTGACGTATGTCGACCCGGAAAGCGGCACGTATGGTGCACTGGGACACCAAATCATTGATAGTACATTGCAGTCTGCTCCGTCTTTTGAAAAAGGAGCTATTTATTTATCTGAAATTAGCCAGATCAAGAAAAGTTCTCCAGGGATCCCAGGTTATAAAATTTCCTCCATTATTGATCAGAATAAATTTCTTGGGAATATTCAAATCAATAATGTGTATGGAATATTTGGTCATTGGAAAAATGCCTATAATAAAGTGTTGGCTGAACCGCTGGAAATTATGCAACCGTTTGAATTGATGATCGGACCTGCAGAAATTTATACTACGGTAGAAGGTTCTACTGTAGAAAAATTTGCCATCCAAATTACGAAGATAGAAGAAGAACAATTCCACATCCTATTGACTGACCAGAAACTGCTGAGTAAGACGGGCGGGATCTTACAAGGCATGAGCGGAAGTCCTGTGATCCAAAATGGCAAGTTTGTCGGTGCGATTACGCATATGTTCGTGGACGAGCCCGAAAAAGGGGCCGCGCTTTTTTTGGAAACGATGAGAACGAATGAGAAGTGAAAAAACAGCCTGTGCACTTTTGAGCACAGGCTGTTTTTTCGTATAGGTGTTCGATACAGAGAAAAGGGAAAAAAGTCGAAATAGGTAGAAAGCATCGTTCAGAAGTATCATTTTACATAAAAAAATAAGTAATTGTAGAATTTGCCATATAGATGACTTACGATAATAGGAGAGAAACAGCGGGAAAAAGAAATGGATCGCCGATTTTATACCAGGGGGAATGGGTTATGGAAAATGTGAAGGTAGCAATTGCTGACGATAATAAAGAACTTGTGAAAACGATGATGTCTTATTTTGAAAAGCACGACGAAATAGAAGTAATTTGGACAGCGAATAATGGGCAAGTATGCTTGACGATGTTGGAAGAAGAGCGCCCGGATATTTTATTGTTGGATATTATTATGCCGCATCTTGACGGTATTGGAGTATTGGAGACGCTGAATGAAACGAATAAAATGGGGGATATGCAAATCATGATGTTGACGGCTTTCGGACAGGAAAATGTCATGTCACAAGCCGCAAGTCTTGGTGCTTCGTACTTCATGTTAAAGCCGTTTGAATTCGACCGCTTGATCGGACAAATTTTTAAGGCTGCAGGGAAACCAAAAAATACAGCGACTTCATTTGTTGTACAGGAGTCCCCTCAGCAGACAGGTGTCGTGACTCAGAAAGTTCTCGATACGGCAATTACGTCAATGATTAAAGAAATCGGCGTGCCTGCTCATATTAAAGGTTATGCGTTTTTACGTGAAGGAATTCAGATGGTCTATAGCGATGCGGAGTTGCTCGGATCCGTCACGAAGATTCTATATCCGGATATCGCGAAAAAGTATAATACGACACCATCCCGAGTGGAACGTGCAATTCGCCATGCGATTGAGGTCGCGTGGAACCGCGGGAATTACGATTTAATTTCAAAGACTTTTGGATATACGGTGCATCATTTGAAAAGTAAGCCGACGAATAGCGAATTTATTGCAATGATTGCGGATAAAATCCGTTTGGAGCATATGGTGAGCTGATTGAAGTGATAAATGGATAGAGAGTTTACGACCAGCCAACTAATCGGGTGTATTAGTTGGTTTTCGTTTGTAAATGAAGTGCACAACATTCGAGATGATCGGTGTTTTTTAGTTGGCGGGGTGAATAATGGGTGGTTATGAATTAGGTTGCGCTCATTAATTTTTGTAAGTGATCATACTTTCTCTACAACCGCTCGTAACTTCTCACGTGTGCTCATACATCACTCTAATCTGCTCTATACGCAGTCCTAAGCGCTCATACAGTTTGTTTAACCGCTCATTGCACATAAATTTCTCATATGAATTTGAACGTACATACGTTCACACAACCATGTAAGACAAAATTTACGTATTAATTATTCAATAGACGAATGATAGGGATAAAGTCAGTATTTATTTCGATGCTTAAGAAAATCGGAGAACGCTGTGAGGAAATGCTTATTTATGCAGTGTATTCACAAAAAGAGCTATCTCAAGTGCGCTTCAATCTTCTATACTAGTAAATAAAGAAGGAGGGATTTCGTTGTTAGTTGAAAATGAATACTTTGAACTTCTAGAAGAAAATAACAAAGTTATTATGAACACTAAAAAGGTAGGGTATCCGCTTAAGTCGTTTGACGCGCTGGCTTCTGATATTCCTAGATTAAAATTGAATTCATTCAAGGTGCTAATGAACGCTCTTCAGACGGAAGGCCAACATGATATCGGGGCGTATTCCGCTCCTTGTGAAGTATATATATCACCCAGTAAAATGAAGGTCGAATTGTATATTCATGCAACAAACGAAGAGTTTCTTGCAAATAAAGAGCAGTTCCTGAAACAAGCGGAAGAAATGCTGGACCAAAGAGAAATACACTATGACAAAGAAAGTCTACTTAGCTTAGCGTTTCTACCAAGTAATCCAATCATTATTGCGGTAGGCAAAGAGCCTGTCAAAGGAGAAAACGCACAGGTGGAGTATATAGCAATGCCGGATCGTAAACCGAGTCTTCGAGAGGATGGTTCTGCTGATCACTACGAGTTGAATTTTGTGACACCGATTGCGAAAGGTGATTGGTTAGGTGAGAAAACGCCTGCTAAAGAAGGATTCGAAGGTCAAAACGTCTTTGGTGAACCGATAGCAGCTAAAAAAGGCGAGGACATTAAACTAATTTACGATCGAAAATCTGTTGGGGAGTTTGAAGAAGAAGGGAAAATAGTTTTACGTGCTTTGCATGGCGGCGCACTGGAGGAACTGAACGGTGCAATTAGTGTTGGAAAGCAATTGATCATTTCGGACGACGTCGGCACGAAAACCGGCTCCATTACATTTGATGGATCGGTACGTGTTATGGGGACGGTTTTAGCAGGTTTCTCAGTCAATGCGACAGGGGATATTTCTATCGAAGGAAGAGAAGGTGTGACAAATGCCAAGGAAATCTATTCCGAAGAAGGTGATGTCTATATTAAAGGTGGCGTGTTTGGTGGTGGAGAAACCATTATCAAGGCGAAGAAGAATGTTTTTGTGAAACATGCGAATAATTGCAAGATTTATGGGGAACGAGTGAATATTGGTCTCTATTCACTTGGGTCTGAATTATACGGCGATCATATTTGTATTGATCAACATAAAGGTCGGATCATCGGTGGTGTTGCGGAAGCGATGTTTTCTATTGAATGTGCAACGGCTGGCAATAGTCATGAACGTTTGACGAAACTTATCGTCAAAGGAGTCAATAAAGAAATGGAGCTCGAGGAAATTCAGCGTCTTGCGGAAAAGCTAAAAGCGGAGCATGCGGAACTGAAAAAAGTGGAGTTGACATTTGATAAAATGGCCAGCATCAAAGCAAGTCTTCCGGCAGGACAGTTGGAATTACTAGAAAAGACATTGCAAGTAAAACAGCAAGAAGTTGTATCGCTAGATCAGACGATTAAAAATAAGTTGCAACTTGTGCAAGTAGCTAGCACGCCTAAAATTGAAATCACGCGTGAAGCACACCCTGGTGTCCAAATCGTAATAGGTAATAAAACTAGCATGTTGAGTCAGGTAACGAAAGGCGTTTTCGAACTAACAAGCGAAGGAGCATTGAATGTCTGATAGCAAAATATTTGCCCATCGTGGCGCATCTGGAACCTATTTTGAAAATACCATGCGTGCGTTTTTAGGGGCTTTACAAAAAGGTGCGGATGGAATCGAGTTGGATGTCCAGCAAACGAGCGACGGACAACTTGTTGTTTTTCATGATCATGATTTAGCACGTCTCGCTGGAATTGAGCAGCGCATTGATCAATTGACATCGCAGGAACTGCAACAAATTAAAATAGGCAAGAGCAAATATAGGCGAATGTTTGGCCATTCCATACCCGTGTTATTTGATGTGGTGTCTTTCTGCTCTGAACATAATTTGGCGCTGAATATCGAGTTAAAGGAAACCGTGTACGGGCAAACTGCTGCACTTGAGCAAATCTTGCATTACGTAGAGTCGTTATCTGACGTCCATCTCTCTTCGTTTGATTATGAGACAGTGCGTATGATAAAGGAGCTGGACCCCGACATGGAAACTGCATTATTGCTAAGAAAAAAATCGGTCGACTGGCAAAATCTCGATTCCTATGGAGTCGATGCATTTCATTTTCACAAGCGATTGTGGAAAGATCCGTTTAAGAGACATCTGCTTGAAAGTGGTAAGATCTTACGAATGTATGGGGTAACCGGTGCAGAATCTATTCTATCCAATACACCTGAAGTGACAGGCTGGATTACGGACTATCCAAAGCGTGTACGCAAAAAAATAAAAGGATCAAGGTAGTGCACCTTGGCCCTTTTATTTCAAATCTTTTTTAAATCTGTCAGCTGCCCGTCCAGTTCTGCGGTCTCGACGTAATAAAAAGCCTGCAAAAAATCCAAGACCACCAGCGAACAGTATGAAACCGCCTAAAAACTGCATCCAGATGAATGGAAATGGCGGAAAAAGATGTCCGAACAATGAATCGCGCATTAATTTTATTCCCAGAGCCGCTGCAATCCCTGGAATCAACAGTACAATAAACGCAGCAAGACGTACCATATCATTCAACCCCTTACGTATTTAATTTTACCGTGTGGTCATGGATTGTCAAGGACTCTGCCATCATGTACGATATAGGTAGATTGTTTACAAAACTCCCGCAAAAAATAATGGCCAAAATGTGTCAGATTTGCATTTTTGTCATGGGAAATTTAGAATCAGTACCATACGCATGAATCTTTATCATTTTTACTAGCCTGGAGGGATACTTATGGAATTGTTTACGTACATGGAAGATCACGACTATGAGCAACTGGTGCTATGTTATGACAAGACATCAGGATTGAAAGCGGTTATTGCTATTCACGACACGACACTTGGACCGGCACTTGGCGGTGCGCGCATGTGGACATATGCTAGCGAAGCAGATGCGATTGAAGATGCATTGCGACTGGCTAAAGGCATGACATACAAGAACGCTGCAGCAGGTTTGAACCTCGGTGGTGGAAAAACGGTTATTATTGGAGATCCAAAAACGGATAAGAACGATGAGTTATTCCGGGCATTAGGACGTTACATAGAAGGTCTAAACGGACGCTATATTACAGCGGAAGACGTAGGGACTACTGAATACGATATGGATTTAATTCATTTAGAAACAAATTTTGTTACGGGTATCTCTTCAGGAGAAGGTACGTCAGGAAATCCTTCCCCCGTTACAGCACTCGGCATCTACAAAGGAATGAAAGCCGCTGCGAAAGAAGCATTTGGTGATGATTCTCTTCAAGATAAAACGATAGCGGTTCAAGGCGTTGGAAATGTTGCGTACACACTTTGCGAGTACTTACACGAAGAAGGCGCAAAATTGATTGTTACTGATATCAATGAAGCAGCCGTCCAGCGTGCAGTAGAGGCATTCGGAGCAACGGCTGTTGCGACAGACGCGATTTATTCACAAGAAGCAGATATCTTCGCTCCATGCGCTCTTGGTGCAGTGATTAACGACGAAACGATTCCACAATTAAAAGTAAAAGTCGTAGCGGGTTCGGCCAATAACCAATTGAAAGAACCAAAACACGGCGATCACTTGCATGAATTAGGTATCGTCTATGCTCCAGACTACGTAATCAACTCTGGCGGAGTAATTAATGTAGCTGACGAATTGATCGGATACAATGAAGCGCGTGCACTGAAGCGCGTAGAAGGTATTTATGACACGATTCTCAAGATCTTTGCTATCTCAAAGCGTGACGGTATTCCATCCTACCAGGCTGCTGACCGTTTGGCGGAAGAGCGTATTGCACGAGTTGGCGCAACGAGAAATACATTCTTGCGCAACGAAAAAAGTATCATATCGAATAAGTAATCTAGCAAATGAGTCATAGCGGTAGGCAAAGTATACCTGTCCACCGCTACACTCGCCTGTCTACTTTTATTTGAATACTGTAAGCGAAGGGAGTCCTTTACGTTGAGTAAAGAATATGACGTAGTGATTTTAGGTGGCGGTACTGGCGGATATGTAGCAGCCATTCGCGCGGCTCAATTAGGCTTGACGACAGCAATTGTTGAAAAATCCAAACTGGGCGGTACGTGTTTGCATAGCGGGTGTATCCCAAGTAAAGCGATGCTGAAAAGTGCGGAAGTCTATCGCGTAACACGTGAAGAAGCGAATGAATTCGGCGTGAATACGGGTGAAGTATCATTGGATTTCTCACAAGTACAAAAACGTAAAGGTAATATCGTCGATCAATTGCACACAGGTATTAAAGGATTGATGAAAAAAGGTAAAATTGATGTCTATCAAGGGACAGGTAGGATACTAGGTGCTTCTATTTTCTCACCAATGCCTGGAACTATTTCCGTGGAAATGGATAGTGGCAATGAAAATGAAATATTGATTCTGAAAAATCTCGTGATTGCTACGGGTTCTAAACCGAGATCATTGCCTGGACTTGATGTAGATGAACAGTCCGTAATGACATCCGACGGAGCTCTACTAATGAATGCGCTTCCATCCTCCATTACGATTATTGGTGGCGGTGTAATCGGCATCGAATGGGCTTCTATGCTAGTAGATTTCGGTGTAGATGTGACCGTCATGGATCGTTTGGAGCAGATATTAGCGACAGAAGATCGAGAAGTAGCTGTCGCGATGCATAAAGCGCTCGCAAAACGCGGTGTGAAATTCATATTAGGTGCGGAAATTCTGACGGAATCGTTGCAGAAAAACGATAGTGAAGTCACTATTTCTTATAAGCTAGGTGAAGAAGAACAGTCCATCACGAGCGAGAAGATATTGGTGTCTGTTGGACGCGCCCCGGTGATCGATGATATCGGTTTACAAAATACGGATATTCAAGTCGAAAATGGATCGATTCAAACGAATACGCATTATCAAACAAAAGATGATCATATCTATGCAATCGGTGATGTGATCGGCGGACTGCAACTAGCACATGTGGCCGAACATGAAGGATTGCATGCGATTGAACATATAGCAGGGAAACAGGTAGATCCAATTGATTACGACTTAGTACCACGTTGTGTCTATTCCTATCCGGAGACTGCGGCAGTCGGTGTGACAGAGCAACAAGCAAAAGATCGAGGGTTTGATGTAAAGATCGGCAAGTTCCCGTTCATGGCGAATGGCAAGGCGTTGGTTAACGGTCATGCAGATGGTTTCGTGAAAATCATTGTAGATCAGCAGACCAACGATATAATCGGCGTCCACATGATGGGTTCGCACGTAACGGATTTAATTTCTGAAGCGGGCTTGGCGATGGTGATGAATGCAATTCCTTGGGAAATATCCTCGGCAATTCATCCGCACCCGACATTATCTGAAGCGTTCAGTGAAGCGGCACTAGCGGTTGAAGGGCTAGCCATTCACATGTAAAGGAGGAAGTACAATGAGTAATCGGCATATTGAATTGGGTTTGACAGATGAAGATGTATTGCGGATGTATGAGACGATGCTAATGGCGCGTCGTTTAGATGAAAGAATGTGGTTACTGAACCGTGCGGGGAAAATTCCGTTCGTCATCTCTTGTCAAGGACAGGAAGCGGCACAGGTAGGGGCTTCATTCGCTCTGAATAACGAAAAAGACTGGATCGCACCGTATTACCGCGATATGGGAGTTGTCTTACATTTCGGTATGACGCCAAAAGATTTGATGTTATCGGCTTTTGCCAAGGCGGAAGATCCGAACTCCGGTGGACGGCAGATGCCAGGTCACTTCGGCCAACGCAAGAATCGCATTTTGACAGGATCTTCACCTGTTACAACGCAGTTACCTCATGCTGTCGGCGTAGCGCTAGCCGCAAAAATGAATAAAGAGGATTTCATTACGTTCGTGACGCTTGGGGAAGGTTCTTCCAATCAAGGAGACTTCCATGAAGGCATGAACTTTGCCGGTGTGCATAAATTACCGACAGTCATTATGGTGGAAAACAATAAATATGCAATCTCCGTACCACTTAATAAACAAATGGCATGTGAGAATGTCTCGGATCGCGCAATCGGTTATGGTATGCCAGGCTATACGGTAGATGGACGAGATCCGCTGACAGTATATGAAGTAGTAAAAAAAGCGGCAGACCGTGCGAGAAACGGAGACGGTCCGACATTAGTCGAAGCGGTATGTTATCGATTGACTGCACACTCTTCGGATGATGATCAACGTCAATATCGTGATGCAGAAGAGCTGGAAGACGAAAGAAAACAAGATCCGTTATTGTCATTCATTCATTATCTGAAAGAAGTTAACGTTTTGACGGATGAAAAGTATGATGAAATCGAAGAACGAGTAAAATTGCAGGTTGATGAAGCGACAGAATATGCCGAACTGGCGGAATACGCGAAGCCGGAACACGCAATGCGCTATGTCTATGAAGAAAAGGGAGGCGAAGCATAATGGCCGTTCGTTCATTTATAGATGCGATCAACCTGGCAATGAAAGAAGAAATGGAACGTGACGACCAAGTATTCGTACTTGGGGAAGATGTAGGCCGTAAAGGTGGTGTGTTTAAAGCAACAACCGGTCTATACGATCAGTTCGGTGAATACCGCTCACTTGATACACCTCTCGCTGAGTCTGCTATTGCAGGTGTGGCGATTGGTGCTGCGATGTATGGTATGCGCCCGATTGCAGAAATGCAGTTTGCTGATTTTATTATGCCGGCGGTCAATCAAATCGTCTCGGAAGCAGCGAAAATCCGCTATCGTTCGAATAATGATTTTACTTGTCCAATTGTCATCCGCGCTCCTTTTGGAGGTGGCGTTCACGGAGCTTTGTATCATTCCCAGTCAGTTGAATCAATGTTCGCTTCAACACCTGGTTTGAAAATTGTCATCCCATCCACCCCTTACGACGCGAAAGGCTTGCTGAAAGCGGCAGTGCGCGATGAAGATCCTGTGTTGTTCTTTGAGCATAAGCGGGCATATCGACTGATCAAAGGGGAAGTTCCCGACGATGATTATGTGTTGCCGATCGGTAAAGCGGATGTGAAGCGTGAAGGAGAAGATCTCACGATTATCACATATGGATTGTGCGTTCACTTCGCACTGCAGGCTGCAGAACGCTTAGCTGAAGACGATATTTCTATCCATATCTTGGATTTGCGTACGGTGTATCCGTTAGATAAAGAAGCGATCATCGAAGCTGCTTCGAAAACAGGAAAAGTTCTATTAGTAACAGAAGACAACCTAGAAGGCAGCATCATGAGTGAAGTTTCGGCTGTCATTGCTGAAAATTGTTTATTTGAATTAGATGCGCCAATCAAACGATTAGCAGGACCCGACGTACCTGCGATGCCATATGCCCCTTCTATGGAAAAATTCTTTATGATGAATCCTGAAAAGGTTGAAAAGGCAGCAAGGGATTTAGCAGAATTTTAACTAAGGAGGCGTATGGAAATGGGCATTGAAAAAATTACTATGCCGAAACTGGGTGAAAGTGTAACAGAAGGAACTATCGAAAAATGGCTCGTTGCTCCGGGAGATACAGTAGCGAAATATGATTCACTTGCGGAAGTGACGACTGATAAAGTCACAGCGGAAGTTCCTTCTTCATTCTCAGGGGTAATTCAAGAAATCATCGCCAAAGAAGGCGATACGATTGAAGTAGGTGAAACAGTTTGTTTAATTGAAATTGAAGGCGATGCAGAAGAGCCAGTTCAAGTTTCAGCACCTACAGCCGAAGCGCCAGCTGAAAAGCCTGCTGAGAAATCCGTACAGGAAGCACCGAAAGCGAAGGCACAGCCTGCGACGGGGGGCAAGGCAGCGGGTCGATTTTCTCCTGCCGTTTTGAAGATGTCCCAGGAAAATGGCATTGATTTGGCACAAGTAAGCGGCACAGGACGCGAAGGACGTATTACACGAAAAGACATTCAAGCATTTATTGAAAGTGGCGGCGCACAATCGCAAACAGCACCACAACAAGCTACTGTTCAAGAAGAGTCGCAACCACAAGTGGCATCGTCGAATCAACAGTCGGCTCCTGAACAAGCTGTGTCGTCGAATGGGAAACTCGAAAACGGAGATATCGAAGTTCCGGTAACGAGTGTACGTCGTGCAATCGCGAATAACATGGTGCGTTCTGTAACGGAGGCACCGCATGCTTGGATGATGATAGAAGTAGACGTAACGGAACTTGTGTTGTTGCGTGATAGCGTCAAAAAAGAATTCAAGGAAAAAGAAGGATTCAATTTGACGTACTTCGCTTTCTTTATCAAGGCGATTTCACAGGCATTGAAGGAATACCCGGAAATGAATTCGATGTGGGCAGGCGATACGATCGTCATGAAAAAAGACATCAATATCTCGATTGCCGTGGCAACGGACGATGCGTTATATGTTCCTGTCATCAAAGAAACAGATGAAAAGACGATTAAAGGCATTGGTCGCGAAATTCATGAGTTGGCCGGAAAAGTGCGTAACGGCAAGCTAAAATCAACAGAGATGCAAGGCGGAACGTTCACAGTCAACAATACGGGCTCCTTTGGTTCCGTCCAGTCCATGGGGATCATCAATTATCCGCAGGCAGCTATTTTGCAAGTGGAGTCGATCGTCAAACGTCCAGTTATTATGGACAATGGCATGATGGCTGCGCGTGATATGGTCAACCTCTGTCTATCGCTTGATCACCGTGTGCTCGATGGACTCGTTTGCGGACGATTCCTTGCGCGTGTGAAAGAGTTGTTAGAAGGCATGGCTAAAGATAAAACTTCTTTATATTAAGATTTGGCAACCTCCCGACTTGGTTCGGGAGGTTGTTTTTTGTTTTGAAGTGAGATAAGTGAGTGTAGAGGCTTGTGGATGGTTGTGGTCGTCAGTACTTATTAAAGTTAATGAAGGCGTAATGAGCGGTTAGACAAGTTTTATGAGCACTTAGAGGTGCATATAGAGCGGTTAGCGGTCAAGTATGAGCGTTTGCGGGAAGTTAAGAGCGGTTTCAGTAAAAGTATGAGCGTTTACACGAATGAATGAGCGCGAACGAATTGGCATTCACTACTTTTTACACTATTTTACCTACAAAAGTTCGATGTTGTCTTGTGCTACCTCATACATGAAATGAATTCAATAGTTTAAGCATAAAAAGTCATGAATTCGTATGATTATAACTACACTAGACGGAAACTTCTGATTTTCCCCTTTCTTCATAACGTACTCTGCGGTACACTAGTAGTATTAATGGTTTAAAAAAGGGGAAGGAGCACCATTATGCCTATACATAACATGAAAACATTTACATTCACAGCCCCCAACTTCACTGAATGGAAAGAAGCGGCTGTCGTATCACTTAAAGGAAAATCATTTGATTCGTTGTATACAAAAACGATTGAGGGTATTGAACTCAATCCGCTTTATACTAAAGAAGACTTGGACCAATTGGAGGTTTCACGCGTAACGAAACCTGCGTTCGGCTGGACGATCGCACAACCTGTTAGTGCAACAAATGGGGAACAGTTTGTCGAGCAGATGAAAGAATCGTTAGCGCGGGGCAATGAAGCAATCGCTTACAATGGGCTGAAGCCTTTAGTTTGGGCGGAACAAGACATCAAGCAAGTAGCTGAACTGATGACACGCTATCCAATTTTATTCACTGAAGTGCAAAGCGATGATCCGATATTGAAAGCCTTTACTTATATAGAAGAGGCAAAGCGTAAAGACGTGACAGGAATTTGCATCAGTGCGGCTTCGGTCATACCTGAAGGGTTCCCAGGAGTCCGCACAAAAGGTGCCGATTTATGGACAGCGCATCATGAAGGGGCGGACGCGGTAACTGAACTCGCGCTAGCACTTTCACTTGCAGCTGAACTTGCGGAAGAAACCGCTTCATTTGAAGAATTTACAAACAACTTCTATGCACGATTTGCTGCTGACACACATTTCTTTATGGAAATTGCAAAGTTCCGTGCGTTCCGCGTGTTGTGGAAGCTATTCAATGAAGCATATGGCGTAGAGAACGCAAAGCAAGTGCCTTTGCTAGGGATTACCTCATTGCGTTCATATTCGAAACTCGATCCGTATGTAAACTTATTACGTGGCGGCAACTCGGCATTCTCTGCCATTTTAGGTGGAGCGGATTGGCTGACGGTATTACCACATGATGTATTGACGGGAACGTCACCAAGTTCGAATCGTTATGCTCGAAATATTCAATTGATTCTGAAGGAAGAAACGCATATCGATCAAGTACTTGATCCTGCAGGTGGTTCATACTTCATCGAATCGTTGACTACTGAATTAATTCGTAAATCTTGGGCGAAATTTCTTGAGATTGAAGAGAATGGCGGTTATCAAGCCTTCTTGCAGTCTGGTGAATTAAGCAAGCTGTATGCGCAGCGTCAGAAAGAAATGGCGACGGGCAAGAAAACGTTGATCGGCACGAATGTGTATGCGGAATTGACGGACGTAAATTATGCAAATGAATCAACCGTGACGGTGTCGAAACGATTGTCTGAGCCGTTTGAACATATTCGTTCTAAGCCGAAAGAGGAGCTACCGAAAACTGTATTACTCAACTTTGGTGCGTTGAAAGACTATAAACCACGTGCAGATTTTGTTAGTGGATTCTTGGCAGTTGGTGGAATTGAAGCAACGTGGAGTCCTTCTTTTGAGTCAAACGATCAAGCGCTCAGTTGGATCGACGAGCAACAGCCGGAGTATGCAGTAATTTGTGCATCTGCAGCTGATACTGAAGAAGCCGTAACTCATTTCCTTGCTTCGTATAAAGGAAATTGTCCAATCGATACAGCAGGTAAGTATCCGTCCGAAACGGCCGATCAGTGGCTTGCAAATGGACTGAATGGTTTCATTTATGCAGGTCAAGATAAAATCGAAAAACTGAATGCTATTATTACGCAAACTAAAGGAGGTCGTTCCGTTGAGTAAACCTGATTTCCGTAAAGTGAATGTAGAGCAATCACTCAATGAACTCTCACAGCAAGCATTGTCAAAAGAGAACTTTTTAACGAATGAAGGAATCAATGTAGCGCCTGTCTATACAGCAAAAGACATTGAAAACACAGAGCATTTGAAAGACTTCCCAGGCATCGCACCGAACACGCGTGGACCGTATCCGACGATGTACGTAGCACGTCCTTGGACGGTTCGTCAGTATGCTGGATTTTCTACAGCGGAAGAAAGTAACGCATTTTACCGTCGGAACTTGGCAATGGGACAAAAAGGACTTTCTGTTGCGTTTGACCTTGCGACTCACCGTGGGTATGACTCCGATCATCCTCGTGTAACGGGTGACGTAGGGAAAGCGGGAGTTGCAATCGATTCCATTGAAGATATGAAAATTTTATTCGCAGGTATTCCACTCGATCAAATGTCGGTATCGATGACAATGAACGGTGCAGTATTGCCAATCATGGCATTTTATATCGTAGCGGCTGAAGAATCTGGCGTAAGCCCTGAAAAACTATCTGGTACGATTCAAAATGATATTTTGAAAGAGTATATGGTACGTAACACGTACATCTTCCCACCGGCTATGTCGATGCGGATCATTGCGGATATCTTCTCGTATACATCCGAAAATATGCCGAAATTCAACTCGATTTCGATCTCGGGCTACCATATGCAAGAAGCAGGAGCGACAGCGGATATCGAGCTTGCGTATACACTTGCTGATGGCTTGGAGTATGTTCGTACTGGTTTGAAAGCGGGAATTGATATCGATTCATTCGCACCACGCTTGTCATTCTTCTGGGCGATTGGCATGAACTACTATATGGAAGTAGCGAAAATGAGAGCGGCACGGAAAATTTGGGCACAGATGATGCAGTCATTTGATCCGAAGAACCCGAAAACGCTTGCATTGCGTACGCACTCTCAAACGTCAGGCTGGAGTTTGACGGAGCAAGATCCATTCAACAACGTCACACGTACATTGGTCGAAGCAAACGCATCTTCCATGGGTCACACACAGTCGTTGCACACGAACGCATTAGATGAAGCGATCGCATTACCGACAGATTTCTCGGCTCGTATTGCACGTAACACGCAGTTGTTCTTGCAAGAAGAGACGATGATGACGAAAGTAATTGATCCTTGGGGCGGTTCGTACTATGTAGAGAAATTAACAGAAGAGTTAATGGAGAAAGCATGGGAATTAATTGGTGAAATTGAATCACTTGGTGGCATGGCAGAAGCGATTGAAACCGGCTTGCCGAAAATGAAAATTGAAGAAGCTGCAGCTAAGCGCCAAGCGAAAATTGATTCGAAAGTGGAAACGATCGTCGGTGTCAATAAATATCGTTTGGATACGGAAGATGCGATTGATATTCTAGATATCGACAATACGATGGTACGCCAGAAGCAAATTGACCGAATTAACGATATGAAAGAAAAGCGCGATGAGAAAGTAGTTCAAGCGACTCTTACCGCTATTACGGAAGCAGCGAAGAGCGGGGAAGGGAACTTACTTGCATTGGCAGTGGACGCAGCACGAGCGCGTGCGACAATCGGTGAAATTTCAGATGCGATTGAATCTGTATCCGGCAGACATAAGGCGGTGATCCGTTCAGTGAGTGGTGTATATAGCGCGAATTTCTCAAATGAAGAAGAAATTCAGGAAGTAAAAGATATGACAGATGAGTTCTTGGAAAATGAAGGGCGTCGTCCGCGTATTTTGGTTGCGAAAATGGGTCAGGACGGACATGATCGTGGAGCGAAAGTGATCGCGTCGTCATTCGCAGATTTAGGGTTTGACGTGGATGTTGGTCCTTTATTCCAGACACCTGAAGAGACAGCTTTGCAAGCAGCGGAAAATGATGTGCATGTAATCGGTGTGAGTTCACTAGCAGCTGGTCATAAAACATTGGTGCCTACATTGCGTGAAGAACTAAAGAAAATCAATCGTGAAGATATTTTAGTCATTGTAGGTGGTGTTATTCCGGCTCAGGATTATGATTTCTTGCGCAAGAATGGGGCAGCGGCAATCTTTGGTCCGGGTACAGTCATCCCAGTGGCAGCTCAAAAAGTCATTGAGGAGATTTACCGACAGCTCGGCTATGAGGAAGTGACGGATTGACAGAAAAACAAAACGGACGAGATGAATCAGCAATGCATGTGATGCGCGGAATAGAATCCACACATGATGGATTTGTTGCCTCTTCACGTAAACGCTTTGTTAAGAAAGATCCATCTCATAAAAATTTAGATGTATTGCAACAGGAAATAGAAAATGGCTCTCGTTTGTATTTAGCTCGGGGTATTACGTTGCTTGAGAGTACAAAGCCTAGCGATAAGAAGGTCGGTCAGGAAGTGTTAACTAACCTTCTGCCGAAAACAGGGAATTGTATCCGGATTGGGATTACAGGTGTACCGGGTGCTGGGAAAAGTACGTTTATCGAGGCGTTCGGTCTAATGCTTGCAGATATGGGGCATAAAGTGGCGGTGCTTGCGATTGATCCAAGTTCGACACTGACTGGTGGAAGTATTTTAGGTGATAAGACGCGTATGGAGGAGTTGGCACGGCATAAAAATGCTTTTATCCGTCCTTCTCCGTCAGCGGGAACACTGGGTGGCGTGCATAAGAAATCTCGCGAAACGATGTTGCTTTGTGAAGCGGCAGGATATGACGTCATTTTGATTGAAACTGTAGGAGTCGGCCAAGGTGAGACGATTGTACGCGGAATGGTCGATTACTTCTTATTGCTTGTGTTGACAGGTGCTGGTGACGAACTGCAAGGTATGAAAAAGGGGATCATGGAGCTGACGGATGGTATTGTGGTGCATAAGAATGACGGTGCCAATAAGCCACTCGTAAAAAAAACAGTGCGTGAATATACTCGAATTATGCATATGTTGCAACCTGCTTCTCCTGAATGGACGTCGCGAGTACAACCTGTTTCTTCTATAGAAAAGACCGGCTTAGAAGCGGTATGGGAAACGGTTTTGGAATTCGAAAAAGAAATGAAAGAAAAGAATCATTGGGACACAAGACGTCAGCATCAAACACGCGATTGGTTCCATGCGATGATCCGGGATCACTTGATAGATTCGTTTTTCTCGGAACAAGGACGGAAAACGCAAGTCAAGGCACTCGAAGACGAATTGCTGGACGGACATGTAACCGTATCTGGAGCAATTGACCGATTGTTTTCTTCTTAATTCCCGTAAGGATATGCTATGATTGAGGAGGATAGTCAATTTATTATCAGGAAAGTGTCAGAGCAGAACTGAAGAGGCTATCACAATTATAGAGTACAAGAGAGGAGATACTGTAAAATGACTATGAACTTTGATTTTTACATGAACGATATGACGAACCAGGCGAGATCCGAAATGGAAGCGAGCGGTTACAAGCAATTGCAAACACCTGAGGATGTAGAGGAAGCATTCAAGCAACCTGGTACTACATTAGTCATGATTAACTCCGTTTGTGGATGTGCTGGCGGAATCGCTCGCCCAGCGGCTGCACACGCAGTACATTACGACAAACGTCCAGATCACTTGGTAACAGTATTTGCTGGACAAGACAAAGAAGCAACTGCACAAGCACGTATGCACTTCGGTGAAGACCACATCCCATCTTCTCCATCATTCGCTTTGCTAAAAGACGGCAAACTGGTTGGTGAAGTAGGACGTTTTGAAATCGAAGGACATGACCCGATGTCAGTGGTTGTGAATCTTCAAGAACAATTTGAAGAGCATTGTGAAGAGCTGTAACATCTAGCTGCATGCGCCAGTCTCTCGGATCGCTTCGGTCCTGATTCAAAAGGCAAGTTCGGCCTTTTGCTTCAGGCCCTCCAGCGTCTGTCGAGACTAGACGGCGCATTCCGCTTTTGTAATAAAAAAAACAGTTCGCATATTTTCATATGCGAACTGTCATTACGAATTATAAGAACATGCTGAGACCCATGACCATGGTAGAGGCGATCATAGCGACGATCATTAAGTAAACAACTGTTTTTTGAATTTTTTTATTACTCATGCAGCAAAGCTCCTTACGCGTTGGAATTGGTTTGTTTCTATTTTAACAGAAATAAGGATTTTCACAACTAGAATGGCTGTTATATGTTCAGGTAGTAGAATCGTAGTAAAAGGGGAATGTGTTATGAACAAGGTAGATCATATAGGAATTGCTGTAAAAAGTATAGATGAATCAGTTAACTATTACATAGATACACTCGGTTTGACCGTCATCGCAATTGAAGAAGTGGCTAGCCAAGGGGTAAAAGTGGCGTTCATTGATGCGCATAATGTCAAGATCGAGTTGCTTGAACCAATGACAGAGGCGAGTCCTATTGCGAAGTTTATTGAAAAACGCGGTGAAGGGGTTCACCATATCGCTTTCGGTGTAACGGATATTCGTTCCAGAATGAAGGAATTGGAAGAAAAGGGCGTTCAACTACTTTCAGATGAACCAAAACCAGGTGCAGGTGGAGCAGAGGTAGCGTTCTTGCATCCGAAATCATCATATGGCGTGCTGTATGAATTATGTGAAAAGACTAAGGGGGAATAATAGATGAACATTTACGATAAAATCAATGAACTGTACGACAAGAAACGCGAAATCGAGTTGGGTGGCGGCGATGAGCGAATCATGAAGCAACACGAAAAAGGTAAACTGACTGCACGTGAACGTATTGAAATTCTACTAGATGAAGGTACATTCGTAGAGTTGAATCCTTTCGTTGCTCATCGTACACGTGATTTCGGTATGGACGAGTTGGAGGGACCTGGTGACGGTGTCGTAACAGGTTACGGTAAAATCCACGGTCGTCCGATCTATTTATTCTCCCAAGACTTTACGGTGTTTGGTGGGGCGTTAGGTGAGATGCACGCAATGAAAATTGCCAATGTTATGGATATGGCAGCCAAAAATGGTGCACCATTCATTGGTCTGAACGATTCAGGCGGCGCGCGTATCCAGGAAGGTGTATTGTCTCTTGATGGATATGGTGAAATTTTCTACCGTAACGCGATCTATTCTGGTGTAATTCCACAAATCTCGGTTATCCTAGGGCCATGTGCAGGTGGTGCGGTGTATTCACCTGCGATCACAGACTTCGTCATTATGACGGATAAAACGAGTCAGATGTTCATCACGGGACCAAAAGTGATTGAAACGGTTACAGGTGAGAAAATTACTTCTGAAGATCTGGGCGGAGCAAAAGTTCATAACACGATTAGCGGTAACGCACATCTTCGTGGGGAAAGTGAAGAAGAAGTATTGCAAAAAACGCGTGATCTATTAACCTACCTACCACAGAACAACACAGAAAAGACGCCGATTCAACCGTTCGATGAGCAAGATGATTACCGTGAAGATTTGGCAGATACGGTACCTTACGAAACGATTCGTCCGTATGACGTGCGTAAAGTGTTGGAGCAAGTAGTGGATGAAGGGTCATTTTTCGAAATCCAGCCTGAATTCGCAAAGAACGCAGTAGTCGGCTATGCACGCATGAAAGGTGAAACAGTAGGATTTGTCTGTAACCAGCCGAAAGTAATGGCGGGTGGACTAGATATTAATTCTTCTGATAAAATTGCACGCTTCATCCGTACATGTGACTCATTCAATATTCCGTTGATCACATTTGAAGACGTGACAGGCTTCTTCCCTGGAATTAAGCAAGAGCATGGCGGAATTATTCGTCACGGCGCGAAAATTCTGTATGCATATTCGGAAGCAACTGTACCAAAAATTACATTGATTTTGCGTAAAGCTTTCGGTGGCGCATATGTTGCATTGAACTCTAAATCAATTGGTGCCGATTTAGTCCTCGCTTGGCCGAACGCGGAAGTAGCTGTAATGGGTGCTGAAGGAGCAGCGAACATCATTTTCGCACGCGATATTGCAAACAGTGAAAATCCAGAAGCAACTCGCACTGCGAAAATCGAAGAATATCGCGAGAAGTTTGCGAATCCATATGTAGCAGCTTCACACGGCATGATCGATGATGTAATCGATCCGCGTGAAACACGTATTAAATTGCTTCAAGGACTTGAAATGATGCGTAATAAGTACGAAGATCGTCCGAAGAAAAAGCACGGCAACATACCTCTATAATTAAAGGAGTCTTACATCTTGAATAAACAACGATTACTCCAAGAATTTTTGGAGTTAGTAAAAATTGATTCGGAAACGAAAAACGAACGAAATATTGCAGATATTCTAACGAAAAAGCTACAGGAATTGGGCTTTGACGTAATGGAAGACGACACAGCGGAAACGACAGGACACGGTGCGGGCAATTTAATCGCCAACTTGCCGGCTACAGTAGCTGACGCGGATCCGATCTTCTTCACATGTCATATGGACACAGTCGTTCCTGGGCAATCTATTCAGCCAATCGTCAAAGAAGACGGCTATATCCACAGCGACGGTACGACGATTTTAGGTGCCGACGACAAAGCAGGCATTGCCGCTCTACTGGAAATGGCGAAAGTGATCCAAGAGTCAGACAAGCCACATGGTCCGATTCAATTCATCATTACAGCAGGTGAAGAAAGCGGTTTAGTAGGCGCGAAAGCGATGAATCCGGACTACTTGCACGCAAAATACGGCTTTGCGATCGATAGCGACGGTGAGGTAGGCGGCATTGTTACAGCTGCACCGTACCAGTCAAAATTATGGACGACGATTTATGGAAAAACAGCGCACGCTGGCGTAGCTCCTGAAAAAGGAATTTCTGCGATTTCACTCGCTGCTAAGTCGATTGCGGGCATGAAGCTTGGCCGTATCGATGAAGAGACGACGGCGAACATCGGTCGCTTTGAAGGTGGAAAAGCTACGAATATCGTGTGTGAAGAAGCTTTCATTTTATCGGAAGTTCGTTCGATCAATCCGGACAAAATGAAGAAACAAATGGACTTAATGGTTGAGAAGTTCGCAACGACTTCTGAATCGTTAGGAGGCAAAGCTGAAACTACTACACAACTCATGTATCCTGGCTTCTCAATTGGGGATGACGAAGAAGTCGTGCAAGTGGCGATGAAGTCAATCCGTAACGTAGGACGTGAACCGAAGATCATGACGAGTGGCGGCGGAAGTGACGGCAACGTCTTCAATGGTATGGGAGTTCCTACGGTGACATTATCTGTTGGTTATGAAGAAATTCATACGAAGAATGAACGTATGCCGGTGAAAGAACTGGAAAAGCTGACGGAATTAGTACTTGAGATTGTCGGTCAAGCAATCCACAAGGCGTAACCGTCTAATACAACAGCCTTGAAAGAAGGTGCAACTATGCAAACTGTGATTGTTCGGACGGGTAATGAAGAATATGCGCTTCCAGTAGAATCGGTGATATCCATTGAGAAACTGGAGTACGTCACACCGATTCCCCATCTTCCTTCGTATTTACTCGGACTGATGAAATCGCGTGGTGAACTGGTGCCTATTCTGGATTTAAGTCAGATCCTTTATCATCAGGCAACACCACGGGATGTTGAAACGCATGTAGTGGTTGTAAAAACGGATCAGTTGGAAGTCGGTTTATTAGTGCTAGATGCAAGAGAGATCCTCGAATTGCCAGAAGACCGGTTAACGTCTACTGCATTAAAAGCATATTCCAAGACGCCTTATCTCGTAACCGTAGCGAATCTAGATGATCGTGTAGTAACGGTCATTGATCCAAATAGTATGGCGGATTCACTCCAAGGCATGGATGAAATCTCCAGCTATATGAAAGAACAGCACCAATCAAATTAGTAGGCAAAAAGAACATACATTTGATAAAATGGAAAGAGTGGCAGACTGAAGTCGGTTTGCCGCTTTTTCCTATTACATAAATATTTCCCAGGAAAGAAAGGTGTTTACATGACGGATCTGACAACCGCTAATCGACGGGTCATTATGCATCTTGATATGAACAGCTTCTTTGCCTCTGTTGAACAGGCTGCGAATCCTTCATTAAAAGGAATACCCCTAGCGGTCGCTGGCAACCCGAAAGAACGCAGAGGGATTCTCGTGACCTGTTCATATGAGGCAAGGGCATTCGGTGTCTACACGACCATGACGGTAGGCGAAGCTAAACGACTTTGCCCCAATTTAACAATCATTCCACCACGGCATGAACTATACCGACAAATGTCCGACTCAGTTTTTAATATTTTACGAAGTTATACAGAATGGGTCGAACCCGTTTCCATCGATGAAGCGTATATCGATACGACGGATATTGGCGGATTGACACGTGCGTACGATCTAGCTAAGGAAATCCAGTTGCGTATTTTAGCTGAACTGGATCTGCCATGTTCAATAGGAATTGCACCGAATAAATTTCTTGCGAAAACAGCGTCTGATATGAAAAAGCCGATGGGCATTACCATTTTACGTAAACGCGAAGTACCGAAAATGTTATGGCCGTTACCCGTTATTGAAATGCACGGTATCGGCAAGCGGACGGAAGAGAAATTACATAGCGCAGATATTAAAACGGTGGGTGATTTGGCGACTGCTGAAAAAATTACGTTGGAAGCATTGCTTGGCAAAAATGGTTTGCGCTTAAAACAACGAGCAAACGGGATCGATACCCGTCCAGTTGATCCTGAAAGTGCAGACGAACGTAAAAGTATTGGCAGTTCGACTACCTTGCCTGTTGATCTAACGGAATTTGAAGATTGTGTTCCCATATTTGAACGACTTGCGAAAAAGGTAGCGGCCCGACTAGAAACGAAACGGCTAGCAGGTATGACAATCAGTATCCAAATTCGCTATGCTGATTGGCAAAACACGACGAGAAGCAGAACACTTCAACAAGCGATTTATCTTGAGGGAGATCTTACGGAAGTAGCACTTCAGCTATTCCAGCAACACTGGAACCATGAGCCAATTCGCTTACTAGGTATTACAGCGGCTAACGTTATTGAACGATCCGAAATGGTCAAACAATTAACATTCGATAATTTTGAACAACAAGAAAAAGAGTATGAAATGGATCAGTTAATGTCCAGTCTGACACAGCGTTTCGGAGATGGTATTATTAAAAAAGGATGTACGAATAAATAGCAAAGAGGCGATGAATGTGGATATAGAGTTTCTTGGTACAGGTGCAGGAATGCCGTCCAAACAGCGCAATACGTCAGCGCTCGTTCTAGATTTAACAGACGAGAATAAGGAAAACTGGTTATTCGATTGCGGTGAAGCAACACAACATCAATTGCTACACAGCGCCATCAAACCGAAGAAGATTACGAAAATCTTCATTACGCATTTGCATGGCGATCATATTTTCGGATTACCCGGCTTTCTTAGCTCACGTGCATTTTTAGGTGGAGAGGATCCCGTTGATCTGTACGGGCCTGCCGGTTTGAAAGAATGGTTGCAGCACACGTATAAAGTGACGGGAACGTACTTGCCTTACCAGTTGAACGTGCATGAAATCCATGACGGTTTGATCCTTGAAACGGATGAATTTACAGTCTATGCACAAGAGGTCCAACATGTCATTCAAAGTTTCGGCTTCCGTATTGAACAGAAAGAGTTGCCAGGGACATTATTAATCGACAAAGCAATCGAGAAAGGCGTTCCGAAAGGGCCTATGTTGCAGCGTTTGAAAGACGGTTTTGACATAGTGCTTGAAAATGGGCAGACCGTATACAGTCGGGACGTGACGACAGAAAAGAAAAAAGGATTTGTGATTGCGGTGATCGGGGATACATCCTATTGTCAGGCTTCCGTCGAACTGGCACAAGACGCGGATATTGTAATTCATGAAGCGACGTTCACGGATGAATACGCGGCAGGCGCAAAGGAATTTGGGCATTCGACAATCGTTGAAGCAGCAACCATTGCCAAGGAAGCCAATGCGAAAAACCTCATTGCCAACCATATTAGCGCACGCTTCATGCCAAGTGAAATGCAAGCTTTCGTAGCAGAAGGTACCGATGTATTCGAAGCCATTTCGATTGCAGATGATTTCGCGCGTTACCAGTGGAAACACGGAGAATTGATCAAGCTACAAAAAAACTAAGCATCCAGATGGGCTCACTTTCGAAGGGGACCATTAGGATGCTTAGTTTTTTATTTTGATGAACCTAATTGACGTGAGCGGCTTTCCGCACTGATTAGGCAGTCTGAGATAATCGTTTTGAAGTTGTGGTCTTCTAATGACTGCAGACCTGCTGCTGTTGTACCGCCTGGGCTCGTAACATTTTCCCGTAATACACTCGGTTCTTCGCCAGTTCTCTTTAGCATAGACGCCGCACCATAGATCGTTTGGACGATCAATTCACGCGCATCCGTCGCATCTAGACCTTGCGCTACCGCTGCTTCTTCCATCGCCTCTACCAAATAGTAGATATACGCAGGACCGCTACCTGAAAGGGCGGTTACAGCATGTAAATCATCTTCTTCGACGACTTTAACGATACCGATTGCATTCAGCAAACTCAAAATCGACTGTTGCATTCTTTCCGAAACCGCATCATTAAACGCAATACCGCTTGCTGATTTTCCGATGGTTGCGGACGTATTCGGCATCGAGCGTGCAATCGGACGTTTGCCTAAACCTTTTTCAAATGTAGCGATGGAAATTCCAGCAATGACGGAGAGAACCGTCGTATTTTCTCCAAGATATGGAGCAATATCCTCCATCACTTTCCCTACATCTTTCGGCTTCGTTGCGAGCACAACCAAGTCAACTTTTTTAATGAAATCCCGGTCTTCGCATACTTTCGTAATGCCATAACGCGACTCCAATTCATCTAAACGCTCTGTATCTGAACGATTCATCACATAGACATTGTCTTCATATATGACTCGTTTATTGACAATCCCGGCAATAATTGCTTCTGCCATTTGTCCAGCGCCTACAAATAAAATCTTTTCCATGTCTTACATCCTCCCCAAAATAAAAAAGCGCTCCCGTCCTGTGTTTCAGGACGAAAACGCTCGGTTTCCGCGGTGCCACCTAAATTTGCTGTTTGAGACAGCACAACTTCAAGTCTTCTTTATCGCAGAAGGTACGGTCGTGTTTCCACGACAGCTCGAAAGTAGGTTCGAAGGGGAGTGGGATACATGACTTGCAGCCTCGGCCATGCTCTCTTCTATCCGTCACCCGTCTACTGATCTTTCTCAATGCCCGTTCCATACTATTTTCATGATTATGTCATGTACTCAATGAAATGTCAAATTGTCGTTAGCTGCCGATGAACAAATACACAATGAATAAAACGACGACAATCGAGATGACCAACGAAACAATCTTCATCACACTCAACGGATAATTTCCAGACACTTTTCCCGTTTGTCCATTAACTATGAATTGATAAACTTTTTCCTTAAAATGAAACGAAGAAATCCAAATCGGCAATAAAATATGTTTATATGTAATGTCGGTATAATCTGTCGAGACGTTAACTACCTGTACGATATCGCCGGCTACACTGCCTTCGATTCCGTTGACGATGCCTCTTGTCATGATGTCCTTAGCTTGCGAAAATCCTTGTTGTAATGAAACAGAATAGCGCTCAGCAAGGAAACCAGACATGTATTCTACTTTATAATCGGTTAAACTCGTTAATTGGAAAGGCTGCACTTTCTGTAGCAGTTTCGGTTCGACTGTGTGTGACGCTTTGATGAGAATATCGTCAAAGAATTCACGATAAGTACCGCTTTCCTGATGCCAGCGGATTTTCTGCACTTGCTCGGTCACTTGTCTAGCCTTCCCATCCTCATAGACCGTCCGTGTTTCAGTGACGTAGTAGTAATTCCCGACATTTACGACGTATTGTGACTCTGTCTGACTGTCATACGTCCAGTACGGCAAGTAGGCACCAGATATTTTATTCATTCGATACGTTTTCTTCAATGTATTCGGTGCGAAGAAGTGTCCTTTAATCCAGTCTTTAAACTTCGCCTGCGCTTGCTCCTCGGAAACTTGGAAGGGAATTAATAACCCAGGTTGGATCCCGGCGTCGTCATTCGTGACGGATATGTGAGAAGATCCGCAAAACGAACAGAAGTCCGCGACAATATGTGCATCGAGTACCGATTCGGCTCCGCAGTTATCACAGGAGAAAACCCGTTTTTCTTCATTCCATACATGCTGAAGATTATTTCCTGCTTCATCGAAATCGAGTTCCACATGATGATCGAATGTAGCGTCAATCGGCATTTCATGGCTACAAAAAGGACATTTTAAACCGCGTGTTTCTGGATTATATTCCGTGTTACCGCCACAAGAAGGACATTTAATATTTGCAGTATCTTCTACAACTATGTTTTGTTCATCAAATGAAGTCAACGTCCATCCCTCACTTTTCGTCTAACGTCTCACCACATTCTGCGCAGAATTTTGCACCCGGCAGATTGGCATGTGAGCAAGCAGGACAAATTTTCTCTGTAACTTGAGATGTACCGCAGCTGCTACAGAACTTCGCGTCTTTTGGAATCAGGGTCTCACACTTGATGCAAGGTACTTTATCGGTTTCAACGGATTTTCCGCACTGACCACAGAACTTGGCATTTGCGTTAATCGTGGCCTGACAATGTGGACAGGATTTCGTTGCGGCTTGTGCTGGAGGCTGCGGTGCTTGGTTTTGATTCATCGCATTCGCCATCACTTGGCCCATTCCCATACCCGCTCCCATGCCGACTCCTGCACCCGCCATGCCGCCTTCATTTTGTGCGGCATCACGCATTGCTTCAGCTGCTTGATATTGCTGGTACTGTTGCATATTGCCGAGCACACCCATAGATGTACGCTTGTCCATTGCTTCTTCGACTTCTTTTGGTAAAGACAAGTTCTCGATATAAAGTGACGTAATTTCGAAGCCGAATGCAGCGAAACGAGACCTCATTTTCTCTTTACCTTGTTCACTTAATTCGTCGTAATGCATCGACAAATCCAGTGCGGGTATTTGAGACTCAGCGAATAAATCGGATAATCCTGAAATGATCATTTTCTTTAAGTGACCTTCAATAGAATTCGTGTCGTATGAACTGTTCGTTCCAAATAGCTCCCGCAAGAATACGGTAGGCTCCGATACACGATACGAATAAATTCCGTACCCACGAAGACGGATCATGCCAAAGTCCGGATCACGCATCATGATAGGATTCGATGTACCCCATTTTTGATTGATGAACTGCTTCGTATTAATGAAATATACTTCCGCTTTAAATGGGGAATTAAAACCGTATTTCCATGACTTTAATTTCGTTAGAATGGGCATATTCTGTGTGTACAAAATATGACGTCCTGGACCAAAAACGTCTGCGATTTCTCCTTCATTGACGAAAACTGCGACTTGAGATTCGCGGACCGTCAGCTCAGCGCCCATTTTAATTTCATTATTGTGCACGGGGAACTGATAGACTACTGTATGGGCATCTTGTGCTTGCCACTCGATTACTTCGATAAATTGGTTTTTGAACATATTAAAAAACCCCATTGTTTTCCCTCCCACTCGACATCATGTTGTAATTCATGCGATTTCTTGTAGTATACCATACGAAGAATAGACAAAATGGTTTCACTTTGCGTAAAATATCTTTTGGGAAATGAACAATCAAGACGTGACGCACATGTAAATAAGGAGTACAATAGACTGAACAGTCATTCATTTCATAGGGGGAACAGTATATGATCACAAAAATTATTACACCTACGCCATTTGCGGTAGGTGACGTGAACTGCTTTTTACTAAAGGGCGACACATTGACTTTAGTAGATGCAGCAACGAAAACACCAGAAGCGCGTGAAGTGTTGCAGATGAAATTAAAAGAAATGGGCTATACATTCAATGATATTGAGCAAGTATTCGTCACGCATCACCACCCCGATCACTGCGGATGGGTCGAGTTGTTCGACCGTGCGGAAATTCTTGGTCATCCATATTTAAACTATTGGCTAACACGCGATCCCGAGTTTTTGGATCGACATGACCGTTTCTATGAACAATCATTAATAGAAGAAGGCGTACCGGAGCACTTTTTGAAATGGGTGAAACGTTTCCGTCGATCTGTCGACATGATGGGAGGGCGTCCCGTTGATCGCCTAATGAATGAAGGGGACGATCTGCCGGGACATCCAGGCTGGAAAGTCCAAGAATCTCTTGGCCACGCACAAAGTCATTTATCATTGTTCAATGAAAAAGAAGGCGTGTTAATCGGTGGTGATTTATTGCTTGAGAAAGTATCATCCAATCCATTGATTGAGCCGCCATTCAAGAAAGAACAAGGGCGTCCGAAGTCTTTGCTTCAATATAATGCATCACTGGAACGGTTATTGGATTTGCCGCTGTCACTCGTCTATGGAGGTCATGGTGGCGAGATTACGAATCCGCATGCGCTTATAACAGAACGTTTGGCGAAGCAGCGCGACCGCGCGATGAAAGTACTTGCGATGCTAGATGAATCAAAAACAGTGTTTGACGTAACGAAGCTACTGTTCCCAGCAGTCTATGAGAAAGAGTTGGGATTGACGTTGTCTGAAACGATCGGGCAGCTGGATTATCTAGTGGCGGCAGAGTTAATCTCCGAAACGGTCGACTCAGCAGGAGTTCATCACTATGTCCGCATCTAAAACCGTGCTGATTACGGGAGCGACGAGTGGAATTGGGTTTGAACTAGCGAAGCGCTTGGCGGTATTGAACGAGTATCGTGTCACCGCGACAGGACGCAATGCAAAAGCGCTTGAAGAGTTACGCACACTTGGCGTAGAAGGATATTGTGCTGACTTGCGGGATGCGAAGCAACTCGATTGGCTAGTTTCTTGCATCGGCACACCGGACCTCATCGTATTTTCTGCTGGTGTAGGGAAGTTCCATCTAGCACATGAGACGACTGATGAAGACACGACCGCAATGCTCGAGACAAATGTACTCGTGCCAATGCAACTAACCGCGCGTGTAGTCCCTGCAATGATTGAACGCAAGCACGGTCATCTAGTCTACATCGGTTCACAAGCAGGAAAAGTAGCGACACCGAAAACATCGGTCTATGCCGCAACAAAACACGCACTGATCGGCTATACAAACGCCGTGCGTATGGAAGTCGCACCTTATAACGTCGACGTATCCGTCATCCACCCAGGACCAATCGACACCCCATTTATCGAGCTAGCAGACGTCACCGGCGGCTACAAACAAGCAATGGGCAGCCAGTTACTATCAGTTGACACAGTCGTGCACGCTGTCATGGAAACGATCGAGCGACCTAGACGCGAAGTAAACTTGCCAAAAATTACAGGTCTAACAAGCAGACTCTACGCATTAGCACCTAGTGCAGTCGAAACCATCGGGAAGCCGTTTTTTTATAAAAAGTAATAAGAGCGCTGTTGCTAGAAGTCGTGACGATACGGCTTGTGGCGGCAGCGTTTTTTAGAATGGGTTAGTAAAAAATGGGTTTTGTTACAGCACTCGCTATCGCGCTGGCGGATGGCCATCGTTTGGTTATGGTCATTTTCTTAACGCGTATTTATCGATAGAACAACTTAGTAGTTGATCGTAAGTGGAAGGTGGCGACTCCCGGAGGATCAGCGTGCGCCTTGAGACCCTGGACGTAGCGAAGCGGAGGAAGCGGCTCAAGCCACGCCCTCGGGAAAGCGTCCACCTGGAACGTCGATCAACGGTGCCATTCCACTCACGTTTCAATAGAATTACTAATAATATTATTATGTAAACTATAATGCACTTCATTACTAAGAAGTTGGAATATTCTATCATAAATGCTATAGTGTGAATGATAGAATTCACACAGTAGACATAAATGAATAACCTCAGAAATGTTGCAAACCTACTACGATCCAACACCCTGACACAACTCTGAGTGACTACCATTATCGGAAACTTACATTGAATGAAAAAGGGTGGGAATCGTATGCTAGCTAAAGAACACGAACAAAACATTTGGAAATACGCATTCGCAAGCGTCGCCGTCACCGTAAGTTCTCTCGGCTTTGGGCGAATGTCCTATGGAATCCTTATGCCTTTCATGAAGGAAAGCCTTGCCATGTCCTATAAACAAGCAGGGCTGCTCGCAACAACGGTATCAATTGGCTATTTACTAATGGTAATCTTCGTTGGATTGCTCGTGACTAAATACGGGGCGAAAAAGCTCGTGATTTTTGGAACGGGACTCGTTTCATTTGGACTATTTATGCTTTCATTCGTCGCTAGTTATGGCTGGACTCTTTTCTATATGCTACTGCTCGGAATAGGAACTGCTTTTACCTATACGCCGCTCATCACGATACTCGTCGGTTGGTTCCCAAGAAAGCGCGGTATGCTGATCGGATTTCTCGTTAGTGGATTGGGGCTAGGAACGCTCATTTCAAGCGCGTTAATTCCGTTTTTCACTACATGGTTTGGCGATATGGGCTGGCGCTATCTATGGTTTTTCTATGGGGCTGTGTCGATAGTTTCCATAATAATTGCGATGATCATTTTACGTGATCCGCCCATCCCGTTACTACCAAAAGAAACGCAGAAACGCTCCTTTTGGACGAAAGTATACTTAGATAAGCGCGTACTTCGTGTCGCCTTCATTTACGGACTCGTTGGTTTTGCTTATTTGGTCCCACAAAGCTTCTTGTTCAGCTATATTCTCGAAGTGGGATTGACGAAATTCCAAGCAGGTCAGATTATGGCAATTAGCGGAATTATGGCGATCTTCAGTGGTCCGTTATGGGGCGGTGTTTCTGACCGGATCGGACGAAAATCTGCGTTGCTAGCGACACTCGGAATTGGTGCAGTGTCACTCATCATTCCCGTGATTTTCCCGGTGTATGGCGGACTCATCGTTAGTCAATTCCTATGGGGTGCGACAATTGTCGGGATGCTGTCGCTTTGCCAAGCGTTATCTACAGAACAAGTCCATCCGACATACGCCCCGGTTGCACTAGGCTATGTAACGTTTTTCTTTGCGGCAGGACAATTGCTTGGGCCCGGCATTGGAGGTTGGATCATCGACCGCTTCGAGCAAATACCGCTCGCGTTAATTATGTGCAGTGTCCTACTCGCCTTGGCGTTCTTGCTGACGATTCGAATGAATGCACATGCAGCGGATGAAGATGTGACGGAATTGGAAGCGAAGCCTGTGTTGAGAAGTATTTGTATGGAGGATACTTCTGCTGAGGAATTATAGCAGCTCCCTACATTGCTTAATTAAAACATTCTGATGAACAGTAAGAGAATAATAGTTGCCGAAAAACTAGGTGCCTGCAATCCCATATGATATAGGGATTCGGTGCCTTTTTTCATGAATAATGTATATATAACAATGATAATTACACTTAATATGAAACGATTTCCTACCTGATCCGTATACATAGTATAAAACAAAATTTAGTAACCGGAAAAGAGTGTGGGATATGTTGAGTTTACTGCTATTTTCATTACTTGTAGGGGTTGTGGCGAGTGCAATTATCGTGCCATTCCTCTCTGTAAATGATAAAAAGGAACTGTTGTCTTTTAATCGGTGGGTCGCGTTCGGGACACTAACGGTGATCAGTACGATTGGCGTATTTATATTTTATTATGTGACGAATTTAGATCGCAATTGGACATCGCTGTGGGCATTGCTCCTCGTCGTCGCTATTTTAGGAGCAGTGGTTTCTCAAGGTGTGGAGCGCAAAGTCAAAATGGTTGTATCGTTGGCAGCATTACTTGTTGGAGTGTATGTGTTAAGCGCACCTCTCTTCAACGCAAATAAAAAGTATGAAACCGTAGCGATGACGGAAAAAGTAGAAATTACTGCGTTTGATGAAACGAAAACACCAGCTAGTGTGCCACCGAAGTTTGCACGCAATAAAATGAAAAAAGCATTTGGTCAAGTGCCGGATACGAGCTATTATGAACTGGGACATTTACAAATTCAAAAAGTGAATGACGAATTTGTCTATATTGCACCTGTTGAGTTTTCAGGGTTTTTCAAATGGTTTAATGGAAAAACGACGCCTGGTTATTTCACGATGAGTGCAACGGATTCATCAGATAATCCAAAGTTCATTAAAACGGAAATGGCGTATACGACGTCTTCTTACTTCCATAAAAAAGTGTATCGTAAAATGCGTATGGAAATGCCGAATTTGATTTTCTATGGAGATGTTCAATTGGAAATTGACGATGAAGGCAAGCCGCATTATATTCGCACGTATGGAGAATTCATTTCGGCGCGTAACGGATTTAACGCTAAAGGAATTGTTATGTTGGATCCTGAAACAGGTGCTACGAAGAAATATGCGTTAGAAGATGTTCCGGAGTTTATTAATGGAGCGGTTTCACCAGAAGCGGTAAGTCTTCAAAATAGCTATTTCGGGAATTATATTCATGGTTTTTGGAATTCACTTGTTGGGAAAAAAGATGTGAAGATTCCTTCCGATGAAGGAACAGAAGCGAATGTCAGTCCGATCTTTGATGCGGATGGACATATGTATTACTTCACGGATTTCACTAGTCCAAAAGAAGGTGTCGATTCCATGCTTGGCTATGCATTAACCGATGGTCGAACAGGGAAAGCGACGTATTATACAGGGGATTTGGAAGAGTCGTACATGGATTCACAAGGTGCGCTCCAGATTATTGAAAAGAAGTTTATCGAAAAGAAATGGAATGGTGAAATGCCTGTCTTGTATAACTTCTATGGTGAAGCGAGCTGGTTGACACCAGTATTGGATTCGAATGGATTCTTGCAAAACTATTTCATTGTTTCCGCTGCAAATCCTGAGATTTCTGTATTTGCCAATTCACCAAATGAGGCGTTGAAATTGTATAAAACAGCACTTCAACGTGGTGGTAGTACGGTGGATGGGAGTTCAGATGCAGAAGAAGCGAAAGCAACGATTACAGCGATGCGCGTGTTTAAGGAACGCGTCGGTGATTTTACTCTCGTTTCCATTCTCGCAAAAGACGGTCGAAACTTCCTTGTTTCATCGGAAGTCGAACCTCTTTCGATTTATGTGGAAGAAGGCGATCTGCTAACTGTAACGTATTTGGAAACGGGTGAGTTGTTCCTACCTGTGAAAGAATTGGTGAATAACAGTGTGAAATAAATAAGTGTGAAATGGCCTGGCAGCGCATTCGCGTTGTCAGGTTTTTTTATTTTTTATAAAGTAATCTTGTTATTTTACATAAAAAGACATTACGTTTCCAAATTATCAAAAAAGTACATATATTCATACAGAATGTATTGAATAGCTAAATGAACTATGGTAAAGTGGGGGTGTTCTGGTGGGATTGATTATATATTGTCAAATGAGGAAGTCCGTTGTTAAATAGGACAATACTGACAATTTATATTTACTATGTTCATTTACTAGATGCTAAATTTACTAACTTCATGTATAGGGGTGATGAAATGGCTGATAACAATAATCCAAAAACAGAAAGCCATGATCCAGGGCGTAGAAATTTTCTGAAAAACACCGGTCTAGTTGTAGGTGGCGTAGCAGGTGGATCTTTACTAGGTGGTTTATTTACGAATCAGATGAAATCAGATGACGGGAAAAAGGGAACAAGCGATGAAACAGCCAAAGTGGATCCGTCCCATGCTCGGGTATTTTTCGGACGCTTTGAAGACTTTATCGTGCTGGCAGCGGCTACAGAACTGATTTTCCCTGAAGACGACAACGGCCCTGGCGCTATCGGTTTAGATGTACCGTATTATATCGATAAACAACTGGCAGGGACGTGGGGCATAAATGGCGACGACTATCGTCAAGCGCCTTTTACCAATTTGGAAGGTTTGAAGAAGATACAAAAAGATGATGAAAAAGTCAATCATGCACGAGCGAACCGAGGAAAAATTTTCTTGGAAGGATTACGCTTGATGAATGCGGAAAGCATGAAGCGCTTTGACGCTTCTTTTGACCAAGCAACTGAAGAGCAACAACATGAGATCATGGGCGATCTGGCAGAGGGAAAACTCGACATGAAATCTACTCCTTCTGACGCGTTTTTTGCGCTTCTTAAGCAAGCAACATTAGAAGGTGCGTTTTCAGATCCTTTATATGGTGGCAATAAAAACATGGACGGTTGGCGTATGAAAGAATTTGCTGGTGCTCGACCATCGTATGCAGACGTCATTGAAAGTGAAGAATTTGTTAAACTAGATCCCATTAGTTTGACGGACTATCATAGAAAGAAATAAATTCAACATTTTCAGGAGGTAGAAGATATGGCTGAAGAACTAAAAAAAGTGGACGTTGTCATTGTAGGTACGGGCTGGGCAGGTGGAATTACGGCTGCTGAACTGACAAAAAAAGGCTACAAAGTAGTGGCGCTTGAGCGAGGCAAAGAACAATCACGCGAAGATTTCATCGGAGCGAAAGATGAATTAAAATATTCCATTCGTTACGAAATGATGCAAGATTTATCCAAAGATACCGTGACGGCGAGAAGTAGTATGGATGAAACAGCGAAGCCGGTACGCAATAATAACTACGCACGTTTTGGGAATGACACAGGCGGGGCCAGTGTTCATTGGAATGGCGTAAGCTTACGTTGGTTACCTTACGACTTCGAGATACATAGTCAAACAGTTGAAAAATACGGTGCTAAAAAAATTCCTGAAAACTGTACAATTCAGGACTGGGGCGTTACGTACGATGACATGGAGCCGTATTATGATAAATTTGAAAAAACGGCTGGCGTTTCAGGAGAGGAAAACCCTGTCGGACCTCCACGTTCGGATAAGTATCCCAACCCGCCTTTGAAGACTACTCCGTCGATCGAGTTGTTTAAAAAAGCTTCGACAAATCTTGGGTACCACCCGTATCGTTTACCAGCAGCGAATATGTCTGAGACCTATACAAATCCAGACGGTGAGACGATCAATGCGTGTATGTATTGTGCGTTCTGTGAAGAGTATGGATGTGATTTCGGTGCCAAAGGTGATCCAATCGTTACGGTATTGGAAACCGCGAGAAAGACCGGCAACTTTGAAATTCGTAATGAATCTACAGTAACAGAAGTTATTCATGACGGAACGAAAGCAATCGGATTGAAGTATATTGATAACATCACAGGTGCTGAATATATTCAGCCTGCAGATATTGTCGTGTTAGCCGGTTTTGTTTTTACAAATAATAAACTATTATTAAAGTCTAAAATAGGCAAGCCATACAATCCGGAAACACAAGAAGGCGTGATCGGGAAGAACTTTACAGGTCACTTTAGTAATATTAGTACGTACATCGGTGCACGCGGCTTCTTTGATAATGAAAAGTGGAATTTATCGATGGGTACAGGGGCTCTGGGAGCAAAAGTGGATGACTATGCAGGTGATAACGTAGACCATACCGACCTGGACTTCTTGCATGGGTATGAAATTCGTTACTATCATTTAGGGCAACGTCCAATTGATAATAACCACGTTCCAGAAGGCACGCCTGCTTGGGGTAAAGAATACAAAGAGAAAAACTTGTTTTATCATAACCGCAGTTTAATCATTCGAGCGAAAACTGCTTTCCTGCCTAACCGTTATACGTATCTAGATTTAGATCCTACGTATAAAGATGAGCTAGGTGATCCATTGATTCGTGCTACGGTGCACTATGAAGAGCAAGATATTAAACGCGCGCAGCACGGCGTGGAAACGTGTAAGGAAATTATGACAGAAATGGGCGCGGATATTATTGATCTAGTTGACGTGCCGGATGATGTGAAGTTTGACAGCAAGTTCTATACAAACCACTTCCTCGGTGGTGCGATCATGGGTGAGGATCCCGAAACATCTGCTGTCAATACGTATTCGCAAATGTGGGATATGGAGAACTTGTTTGTGCTTGGTGGATCTTCCTTCCCGCATAACAGTAATCATGACCCGACTGAAACAATCGGTGCATTCGCTTACCGTGCTTCAGAAGGTATGATCGAGTACCTTGGCGGTGAAGGTGGCTTATTAGTAGAAGCTAAACAAACGAGCAAAGCGTAAGTTCACAACAGTATGTGTATGAATGTATTGTTATCATAGCCTAGCGTCGCCAATGCGATGCTAGGCTATTTATATACGTTACGATTTCAACTTCGCAATCTCTTCTTCGGTCAAGTAACGCCACTGACCGCGTTCAAGTGTTCCAAGCTCAATATGCTTGATTCGCACCCTTTGCAAATGCGTGACGGTATATTGAAATCGTCTACACATTCTACGGATTTGACGATTTAAACCTTGCGTCAATAAGATGCGAAACGTACAGTCACTTAAACGCGTAACGGAACAAGGGGTTGTCGTTGTATAGCTTTTTGTTCTGGGATTATAAATATCTACACCGTTTGATAGATCTTGTATAAACGTATCCGTGATTTTTTTATTGACAGTTACAACATATTCTTTTTCTTGCTGATTTTCTTCTTTCATTAAATCGTTTACAATACTGCCATCATTGGTTAATAAAATGAGACCTTCCGTTTCTTTATCTAGCCGTCCAACGGGAAATAAACGTTCAGGATAGGAGACGAAGTCGATAATATTCCCCGCAATAGTAGGGGCAGCGGTACATGTGATCCCGCTCGGTTTGTTAAGTATCATATAAATATCTGGTGCTGTGTGCCTGATAGTGTGACCGTCTACTTCAACATGATCACCCTCTTCAATAAAGCAAATAGGGGACGCAATCTCACCGTTTACTAGCACCTTTTTAGCTGTAATATAGCGCTCCGCTTGTCTTCTGGAACAGAAGCCGGCAGAACTAATGAATTGATTCAATCTCAACGTGTTCGCTCCTTGTCTATCTAGACGTTTCTTTTATTATACCATGTTAGCTACTGCGTAGAATGACTTCGTGTGGATTGCTATGTAGAAGGGAATCCACTTGAAGCTTCATTTTCTTTACAGTATGTAGAAAACACACGGTTATATTGTAATAATGGTATATCATGCGTAAAGACGAAAAATATAAGTGAATTGCCAAACTTAGAGATCAAGAGGTGCTATCAATGAATATTAAATTCATACTATTAACCGAACCAACCCCCAAGCTTGTGAATACATTTAACCGATGGGGGAACGACGTGAATTTAAAAGCCTTGTCGCAACCTAATCGAAGTAAAGCAGAATTGGAACGGGAAACTTTTTTGACTATAGAAGATATACGCCATCGTTTAGAATACCAACATGTATACCTGATGTATTTGGACAATCGGCTAATCGGTGAAATGAGTTTTACCGTCGATCCAGGTCATCTAATTAACAAGAATTCAGAAACGGCATGGATTAGTATTGTGATTGGTGAGCCTGCATGCCGTGGGAAAGGAATCGGTATGATCGCTTTGGAGTATTTGGAAGAGCAAGTGAGAAAGTATGGTCTTAAGCGAATGGAGTTAGGTGTATTTGAATTCAATAAGCCAGCGTTGAAGCTTTATCAAAAGTTAGGGTATCAAGAAATGGGACGTATAGAAGAATTCACGTATTATGAAGGAAACATGTGGGCGGATATTCGGATGGAGAAGTGTGTTTAATATTTGAGCGAAGATCTTCTGAGTCTTTAATTTATGAAATAAACATTTGAGTTGCTTTTTTATTTAATCTCTGTTATATTTAAAGAGTATTATCTTTGTTCTTTTTCAGATCGAGAATATATTTCATGGAAATATATTTTGTTTTTCGTCTAAAGTTTTGAGCAAGTATAGTAACTTATTGTGTGGACAACCGCACTAGGAGGCAATTAATTATGGAACAAGGTACAGTAAAATGGTTTAACGCAGAAAAAGGTTTTGGCTTCATCGAACGTGAAGCAGGGGAAGACGTATTCGTACACTTCTCAGCAATCCAAGGCGAAGGTTTCAAATCTTTAGACGAAGGTCAAAGTGTAACATTTGAAATCGAACAAGGACAACGTGGCCTACAAGCTACAAACGTTCAAAAAGCTTAATAACAGCTTGAAAGAGACCCTACTTGTGGGGTCTTTTTTTATTTGGTAAAATTTATGTAAGGTATTTATTATATCGATTATTCGCACACGATTGGAGTGTCAATATGGAAGTAGTCTATATTGCAGGTGGTTGTTTATGGGGAGTACAGGCTTTTGTTAAAACCTTACCCGGCGTGACACGTACGGAAGCGGGAAGGGCGAATGGATCCAGTCATACACTAGAAGGCGATTATGATGGGTATGCTGAATGTGTGAAAACAGAATTTGATCCTACAGTGGTCACCATTACGGAACTAATGGAGTATGTATTTGAAATCATTGATCCGTATAGTATGAATAAACAAGGGGCAGACGTAGGCGAGAAATACAGAACCGGCATTTACAGTGAAAATCCCGAACACTTGATAGAAGCGCAAGCGTTTATTAGGAAGAGAAGTGATGCGGACCGTATAGTGGTAGAAGTGCTACCGCTTACAAATTACGTGAAAAGTGCAGACGAACATCAAGACAGACTGGCTACATACCCGACTGATTATTGTCATATACCTAATAGATTATTAAACAAGTATACGAATGAAAGATCCTGACTTGAAGCTAAACTGATTAAACGTACTGATTGACGAGTTGGTTTTTACTAGACTCGGTTGACAAAACTTTCTTATTTGCGTAACAAAGTTTACAGTAGAGAGATCAAAGGAGAGTGACATACAGTGAAATATTGTAACACGTGGGATTTAGATAGTATTTTTGCGGGCGGAACCAATTCAGAGGAAGTACAAACAAAACTTTTAGCTGTCAAAGAAGATATTGCTCTTTATGCAGATCAGTTACACGCTTGGAATCATGATCCCGATACCGACGCCTCTGCTTTGCAAGATCTATTGAAAAAACAAGAAGTCATCGGTAAAGGTCTCGGCCAAGTAGGAACATTTATCAATATGTGGCGTGATGCCTTTATGGATGATCCTTATGCAAGCGTTGTCAAAGGGCAAGTAATGGAGTTAAGCAGTGAAATTCAGCAATTATCTACGCTCTTTACTAAAAAATTGGTAGCGATCTCGGATGAGAACTGGCAAACACTTCTTGCAGACGAAACTTTACACGAAATCAGTTTTTCATTAAATGAAATACGGGAAGAAGGTAAACGTCTATTATCTGAAGCGGAAGAAAAGTTGATTGCTAAACTAAATAAAGACGGTCTTGCCGCGTGGAGTGATCTATACAATACAGTAGGCTCCACTATGACCGTTCCTTTTACAGATCAAGACGGTAAAACTATCGACTTGTCTATTGGGCAAGCGATGAACAAAATGTACGCGGACTCTGATGCGGAAGTGCGTGCAGCACTTTTTGAGAATTGGGAACAGACTTGGTCAACGAATGGACCGATCTTTGCAGATATCTTGAATCATTTAGCGGGGTATCGCTTAACGTTACAAGAAGTTCACGGAAGAGAAGGCCATTTAGAAGAGCCACTTGAATATAACCGGATGTCTGAAGATACGCTGACTGCGATGTGGTCCGCAGTAGACGCGCAGAAGCAAACATTTATTGAGTATCTAGGAAGAAAAGCGAGCTATTTGGCATGGATCAGCTCGGTTGGCAAGACGTGGCGGCCCCGGTTGCGGTAGGCGAAACCAAGCCAACACGTTTCACATACGATGAAGCTTGTGATTTTATTATGGACCACTTCGCTTCGTTTGGTCCAAAATTAACGAAGTTTACGAAACACGCACTGGAAAATCGTTGGGTGGAAGCAGAAGATCGCGCAAACAAACGTCCAGGTGGCTATTGCACCAGCTTGCCTGAATTTGAAGAGTCTCGCATTTTCATGACTTTCACCGGTTCACCAAGTGATACGAGTACATTAGCACATGAATTAGGCCATGCATTTCATAGTCACGTAATGAAAGATTTACCGGCACTAAACCGCAATTATGCGATGAATGTTGCAGAAACAGCGAGTACGTTTGCTGAAACGATTATTGCGGATGCTACGGTGAAAAATGCTGCATCGAATGAAGAAAAAATCTCTCTACTAGCCAATAAATTAGAAGGTGCTACCGCAATGTTTTTAAACATTCGGGCTCGCTTCTTATTTGAAGACCGCTTTTATACTGAACGTGCAAAAGGTATTGTATCAGAAAATCGTCTGAATGAATTAATGGTAGAAGCACAAAAAGAAGCATTTGGTTCCAGTCTATCCTCTTATCATCCACATTTCTGGGCAGCTAAGTTACACTTCTTTATTGATAGTGTGCCGTTTTATAACTTCCCGTACACATTTGGCTACTTGTTCAGCTTAGGAATCTATGCAGAATACTTGAAACAGCCTGAAGGGTTTGAAGAAAAGTATATTGCGCTGTTGCGAGATACAGGATCGATGAATGTAGAAGATCTAGCGAAGAAACATTTAGATGTAGATATTACGAAAGAGGATTTCTGGGCAGCCGGCATTGCGTTAGTTGCCAAAAACGTAAAAGAGTTTATTGAACTCACGCATACCGTACAGAAGTAACTTTGAATGCAAAACTCCCGCTCCTTTTATAAGAAGCGGGAGTTTTTATTTGTTTTACTTATGTTCTTGCTGGCTGAACTGATCCATTATGTAACCAACTACCGCTGCGACGAACGCTGGGATCGCCCACCCAAGTCCTTGTTCGAAAAACGGGATAATGTGTAACCACTCGGTAACGCGATCCAAACTGTACCCCGTGCTAGTCAATACTTCGTATAACGCAAAAATAGTGGTAATGGATATGGAAAGCCGATACATCATCTTTCCGCCACCTACAATATGTTGGATTAAAGACAGAATGATTAACACGATAGAAATCGGATAAATAAATACTAATAAAGGGATGGCCAATGCTAAGATAGCATTTAATCCCAAATTAGATACTAATAGGGCGAACAATACAAAAATAGCCACATATGCCTGATAACTAATCTTCGGATATATTTCATTGAAGAATCTTGAACAGGCATTGATTAGACCGACACAAGTTGTTAAACAAGCCAGCATGACGATGATTCCGAATAAAAGTCCACCACCGCTTGGGAACAACATGCTAGCTGCTTCTGTTAATACTTCAGCACCGTTTCCAAAAGTTCGTTCTTTTGGAATCACTTTGCCGATCCATCCTAGAGAGAAATAGACAGTGGCCAATCCGATGCTAGCTATGATGCCAGCGCCAAACGTGCCTGTAACCAATTCCGACTTCGACCTTGATCCTTTATCTTTCAAAGCGTTGATCACGACAATCCCAAACGCCAGCGCTGCGACGGCATCCATCGTGAAATAGCCTTCCAAAAACCCGTTAACAAATGGAGCTGACGCATAATCTGCTTTCGGAGCAGAAGAAATATTATCAAACGTGATAAACGCTTGGACGACTAGCACTCCTAAAACCAATAATAGAATAGGTGTTAAAAATTGTCCGATTCGATCTACGATTTTTTTAGGGTTTAAACTGATATAGTATGTCAAAGCGAAAAATAGGATAGAAAATACAAGTAAAGGGAGACTGCCATCCACTTGAACTATTTGTTTGAATCCTAACTCATAGGCAACATTTGAAGCCCTTGGTATTCCGTAAAAGGCGCCAATAGACATATAGATGATAATCGCGAAAACTATTCCGAACACTTTATGTACTCGGCTACCCATCGATAATAGACCGTTATCGGACAAGGCGATCGCCATGACTGCCATGAATGGTAGTAGAACGCCTGTAATGAGGAAGCCGGCAATAGCAGGGACAAAGTTCGTTCCTGATTCTAACCCGAGAAATGGGGGAAAGATGAGATTTCCTGCTCCGAAAAATAAAGAGAAGAGCATGAATCCTGTGAATAGTATGTGTTTTTTACTCATTAGAGTACCTCCTGATGTTGATCTAGAAAAATTGAACGTATATAAGATTGAAATATAGTGTAATTGTAATATAGAATATTGAGACTTTGCAAAATATAACGTGAATTATGTCGATTATTTTATCGACACCGTTGATGTTGTCCTATATATATCACTCCAATAATGATTTCGACCCTCTAGTGCAGTGGGCTTCTTCAATTTACACGTGTGTTTTTTTGCGCATAAAAAACTCGCCCCTTAAATAGGGACGAGTTGTACTCGCGATACCACCTATGTTTCAAAAAGCTCCGTAAAACGATGAAAGTTCAGACTGTCAATCATCGTACGATTAAACGTGTTCCATGTAACGTTGGAAATCCGGCAAAACTTACTATTTTCAACTTTGCATCTAGGAGATGATTTTCGGATAGGATCTGTCCATCGACTTTCACCAAATGCCGACTCTCTGTGGAACAAGTTGCCTATCGTACTTTTTCTCGTCATTGAATATTATATACTACAATACAATTTAACAGACAACTAGTTGAAAGGTCAATACCTTTTACTATATTCGGAATATTATCGCGACATAATTTGCTGGAATAGCGGGAATATTCATCCGTATCTAGAAATTCCTTACTTAGTTTGCCTAATTCTGAGAAAACTCATCACTACACACCGACTTCAAGGGCTTTTTCTAGTTCATACGTCTCCTTACGATTGAATAAGTAATGCCAAGATTAACGTAGAAACACTCAAAATACATGTCATCGTTCGTACGTTGTTCAGCATGGTCCAACGGGATTCAAAGCGGATTCTTAATTCATTCCATGTAGTAGCGCTTGTAGGTAACTCTGCAGAAATTATGGCTTTATTTAACGGAAGATTTCCTAAGAAAGTGATCAGTAACGTAGCGATATAAAAGGTTAGCGCAATAGATCCCAATAGGATTTGATTAAAATGTTGCGATGAAACAGCTACTACGACAAATCCGATTTGTGCTATGAGGGCACCATTTGAAATGACGAGGAAAAGCGGATTGGCTACGGATGAGGTCAAGTGTCTAATGGCGAGCACGAAAGTACGGTCATCTGATTTACGTAAACCCGGCATGACAGAGTTGGCATATGCAAAGACAATTCCAGCCATCATTCCAGTTGTCAAAATAGAAAGACCCGCTAAGACTTTGAAGAGTGGCGATTCATTGTCTCGGTCTTGTACATTCTGAACTGGCAGCGATCCGTCATGTAAGGCAACGGCGTTCAGCTCACTGTGGGGTACATGGTCTGAAGCAAGAGCGATCGACGGAATCAGCAACATGCAAAGAGTGACTAAGACTGCACGAAAACCTGTATATAATCCATTCATAGGTATTCAACTCTCCTTTATTGTGTGCAAGTTATGCATGATCGTGATTGGGAAGTAAATGAGGGATGGCTGTTTGAATAAATTCTTCTGGTGTAATTTCGTCACTCTTTCTTTTCCATTCTACAGAAGCTCCGTAAATTCCCCAACTTAAGATGACAGCTGTAATTTTCAACCCTTCATCTTCTTCTGAGTGATGTTGTTTTAACAGCATTCTATAAAAAATGATTTCGAGTTGTTCTCTAATATTCCGAGCAATCGTTTCTTCGTATCCTCTGTGACAACGATTCGATAAAGACTTTTGGAAGTTGGTGATCGCTACAAAAATACTTGTGATCGCATCTTCATTTAATTCGTCTTGTGGATAATTGCTGCCATCCAAATTGATCCATAATACTTCAGATAAGACTTTTTCCAATAAGTCATATATATCTTCAAAGTGATAATAGAACGTCGCACGATTAATCATCGCTTCAGCTGCAATATCTGTGATGGTAATATCTTTAAATTCTTTTTTACTCGACAGTTCCATAAAAGAATCCATGATTAATTTACGGGTTCGTTGAATTCGTGGGTCAATCTTTGGTTGATTCATGTTGACTTCCCTCCTACTTTTTCAACAATTTCATCCATGTGTTGTATAAGCGACAAAATGGAGTTTCTATTGGTGTTGATCATTTTCATTATGTTATAGAATTATGTTGTAGGCAAATGATTAACTTGTGAAGTACTGAATACCTCCTACATGTAAAATGCACAGTAGGAATAAGTAGGTTTAGCCACTTTATTCATACGGACGAAAGTGTTCAATACGTATTGTATAGAAAAGGGGAATAATACATTGAAAAATAACAATCATATGATGTGTGATATGGAAACGGGTATATGTGGGGAAGCTGGAAGCGAGGAAATGGAAATAATCGATTTTAATCAGCCGGCAAAAGAGATTAATTTGTACTATGTGACAGATCCTATTTGTTCTCATTGTTGGGCGGTTGAACCTGAGCTCCGTCGTTTTGTTGAGCAATATGGCAGTTATTTCAACATGCACACGGTTATGGGCGGATTATTGGAAAAATGGCATGACGGGCCAATCGATCCTGGAAACGGAATTTATAAGCCGGCTGACGTCGCAGGTCACTGGAGAGAAGTTGGAGAACATACAAGAATGCCGATTGATGGTAGTCTAATGATTGATCATCCAATTCAATCTTCGTATCCACCATCTCGTGTGTTTAAAATTATTCAAAAAAACCATGGGGACGCACTAGCATCTGCTTATTTACGACGTACAAGAGAAGAGTTGTTCGTATTCAACCAAAATATTTCGGAACGCTCTGAAATGGTGGAGATCGTCAATACTCTTGGTCTTGACGGAGAAGCGATCGTCAATGAAGCGGAACAACCAATCGGACAGCAATTACTGAATGAGGATTTTGCTCAAGCTAGAAGTTTAGGCGCTAGAGGTTTCCCAAGCATTATTATGATCAATGCGGACAATAAAGGCGTGAAAATTGTAGGGGGTCGTCCTCTTGAATCATACGTTGATGGATTAAAGAAAGTGCTAGACGTCGACACACTACAACCGAAGCCACAACCAGCACTTTCTAGCTTACTTGAACAAGAAAGACTTCTTTTCTCGAAAGAAATTGAAGTGATGTACGATGTGGAAAAATCCGATGTCGCTGCTTATGTAGAGAAGGAACTTTCATCTGACGGTTATGAAGCAAAAGAAATGCTTGGAGAAATCTATTTCACTACTACTGAACCAAAAGGAGAATGATGATGAGCTATATTGTACAAGTCGATTTTAAAATGAATGGACCATTTGGAGATGAAATGGCAGAAGGATTTGCTGACTTAGCCAAAAGTATCAATGAAGAAGAGGGATTCATTTGGAAAATATGGACGGAAGATCCTGAAGCGAATGAAGCGGGTGGAATTTATAATTTCGAAACAAAAGAATCAGCTGAAAAATATGTAGAGATGCACACAAAGAGATTAGCTAGCTTTGGCATTATGGATATTAACGCAAAAATCTTTGCTGTCAATGCTACACTTACTGCGATCAATAAAGGGCCTGTAAAATAAATAACTAGAAGTCTGTGTGTAAAACACGTTACCATACAATCGACTACCTTTTGGATAGTCGATTGTATTCTATATGATGAAATGGAGGCGTTACTAGTGTTACAAAAACTTGCAGCAAGTAAGCATGCTGTGCCGTTTAGAGGACCCTTCACCATTACACGCGTTCAACCAGGTGATATTTTAGGAGATACTACGACAGATACGGCGTTTGGTCCGTTAGCGATCATTGATCATGCAGTGATGAAAAAGGGGTTAACGATTAACATGCATCAGCATATCAATGATGAAATTTTGAGTTACATTAGCTCGGGCGTCATGCATCATCGAGATTCTGCAGGATTTGAAGCGCCCATTGCTCGCGGAAAATTAATGATGATGAATGCAGGTGCTGGGTTTTGGCATGAAGAAAAAGTAAAAGAAAATGAAGTGGAAATGCTTCAAATATTTGTGCGGCCGAATGAAAAAGATTTACCTCCAGAAATTCAATTTCATGACAAACCGTTAAACAATGAAGACTGGTATGTCATGGCAGGACCTGAAGGAAGCGAAGCCCCACTTTCTGTACGGCAACACGTCTACATACTAGATGCGCATCCTAAAGCGGGTGAATTAGTAGAGGTGCCAGCCTATGCAGGTCTCACTCCTTTTCTATATGTCATGAATGGAGAGATCACGATGCAGCATCTCACAGTTGGCAAACAAGAAGCGGTGACCGATGTAGTCAACCCACTCCCGTCGTTTGTTGCGAATGAAGATACTACTATCGTATTGTTCTTTGTGGAGTTGAATGCGCCTATGTCTATGGATGGAACTATTAGTGGATTAAAGAACGACCCAGCGAATTAATTAATAGAAATTTAAAGTGTTGACAATGAAATGCACCCGTGATATATTTATATCGAATTCGAGATAAGTTAATTCATTGCAAAAGCAATTGAAGCTTGAATGAAGATTTTTCTTTTTTTACTATTTTATCTCGAATTAATACTATATGAAAATGAGCCAATATATAGGAGGAAATATATGAACCATTTAAAAGGAATTCATCACGTCACAGCGATTACGAGTAGTGCAGAAAAGAATTATGAATTTTTCACCTATGTACTAGGCATGCGTCTCGTAAAGAAAACGGTCAATCAAGATGATGTTCAAACGTATCACTTATTCTTCGCAGACGATCAAGGCTCTGCTGGAACAGATATGACATTTTTCGATTTCCCGGGGATTCCAAAAGGTACGCACGGTACGAATGAGATTTATAAAACTTCATTCCGTGTGCCGACAGATGCTGCACTTGAATACTGGGTGAAACGTTTTGAGAAATATGAAGTACAACATAGTGGAATCGAAGAAGTTTTCGGTAAAAAGACGATTTCATTTGTGGACTTTGATGATCAACAATATATGTTAGTTTCTGATGAATTAAACGAAGGTGTTGAGTCAGGCACACCTTGGCAAAATGGTCCCGTACCGTTGGAGTTCGCTATTACAGGTTTAGGACCTATCCATATTCGCATCGCTGAATTTAAACAGTTTAAAGGGGTTTTGGAAAAAGCGATGTTCATGCGTGAAATTGCAAGCGAAGGGTCATTCCACTTATTCGAAGTCGGTGAAGGTGGAAATGGCGCGCAAGTCATTGTGGAACATAATGAAACGTTACCCGCTGGCCGACAAGGATTCGGTACCGTGCATCACGCAGCATTCCGCGTGGAGGATACGAACGTATTACATGAATGGATTGACCATATGCAATCGTCTGGTTTTAGAACTTCAGGATATGTAGATCGCTTCTTCTTTGAATCTTTATACGCAGCAGTAGCGCCTGGTATCCTATTTGAATGGGCAACAGATGGTCCTGGCTTTATGGGAGACGAACCGTATGAGACAGTTGGGGAGATTCTTTCATTACCGCCATTCCTTGAAGGCAACCGTAAAGAAATTGAAGCAACCGTGAGACCGATCGATACAGTACGTAGCACACGTACATTCGACAAAGAGTATTTATGAGGAGTTGGAATTAAAAATGAGTTTTTTTAGTAAATTATTTGGAACAAAACAACAGGAGGAAATAAAAATGACAAAATCAAACATCGGTATTATTTTAGGATCCACACGTGAAGGGCGAGTAAGTCCACAAGTAGGCGCATGGGTAAAAGAATTGGCAGACAAACGCGGAGATGCGAATTACACGATCATTGATATCGCAGATTATAAATTACCACTTTTAGGTGAAGCAGGCGCAGACGCATCAGGCGCAGCTGCATGGTCAGAAGTGATCGCAAAACAAGACGGTTTCGTATTCATCGTACAAGAATACAATCACTCCATTACAGGTGCACTTAAAAATGCATTAGACTACCTTCGTGTAGAGTGGAACGACAAAGCAGCAGGTATCGTTTCATACGGTGCAGTAGGCGGAGCGCGTGCTGCAGAACATTTACGCGGTATTTTAAGTGAATTATCTGTGGCACACGTTCGTGTTCATCCTGCATTATCACTATTTACAGACTTTGAAAATGGTACAGATCTCAAACCAGCTGATGTTCAAGCGGCTTCAGTAAACCAAATGTTAGACCAAGTGATTCCTTGGACGACAGCATTAAATACCATTCGTAAATAATGTTAGAGTATAAAGTTTTCTATATGGATCATAGTAATGGGACGGTTAAACTTAGTTACAACTGATTCATATAGTATCAAATTAGATAAATTGAATTAGAGGCAATTATAGTATATAATAATTTTAATATGTAAAAAAGAGGAGATTTTTAACATGACAAAATGGAATGTAGATGCAGCGCACACGAACGTAGGTTTTTCAGTAAGACATATGATGGTATCCAATGTTAGAGGTAGCTTTACTGGAATAGAAGGTTCAGTTACTGGTGATCTAGACCATTTAACAGATGCGAAAATTGACTTCAAAATTGATGTGAACACGATCAATACAAACAATGAAGATCGCGATAACCACCTTCGTTCAGCTGATTTCTTTAATGTAGAACAATATCCGACTATCACATTTGATTCGACGGAAATCGTGAAAACAGGTGAAGACGAATACGATGTAACTGGTGATTTGACGGTTAAAGATGTTACGAAGAAAACTACGTTTAACGTAACGCGTACGGGAGCTGGAAAAAATCCTTGGGGTGTAGATGTAGTTGGTTTTGAAACAGCGATAAAAATTTCTAGAAAAGAATACGGTTTAACGTGGAACCAAGCACTAGAAACAGGTGGCGTTTTAGTAGGCGATGACATTAAAATCGAAGTAGAACTTCAAGTGAACCCAGCATAACGAATTACGACTTCTTTATCGCTTAGACGATGATCGCCTCTTTCTGATTGGATAGCAGTACTTGAACTGGTATGTAGTGAGTAAAATACGTTAAAACTAAGTGAGATGATACGTATGAATAGGAAAGATCAACTGGAAGAGGCATTATCTCTAAAATTATTTGTTGTGCTAACTCGAGCTGTAGAGTCGATCAAAAAACGTGTGGAAGAAGATATAAAATGCTTAGGGTTAAATCCAACAGAGTTTGCGGTTCTAGAGTTCATTTACAGCAAAGGTGATCAACCGATACAAAAAATTGGTGAGAAAGTGTTATTTGCCAGTAGTAGCATTACCTATGTGGTAGATCAGTTAGAGAAGAAATGCTTATTGAAAAGAAAACCATGTCCGAAAGATCGTCGGGTCGTACATGCCGCTTTAACAGTTGAAGGAACTGAACTAATGGATAAAGTTTTCCCTGAACATACAAAAGCGTTGAAAGAGATTTTTAGTGGATTAGACGTAACAGAAAAGCAAGATGTAATTGAACAACTGAAAAAATTAGGTTTTCATGCACAAAATTTATAATGTTATCTCTTATATCTCGAATTAGTAGTAAAGCAATAAGTTATTTATAATAGAGGATACGAGGAGTGAGTATACATGAAAAAAACAACTGGAATCCATCATATCACTGCGATTGTGGGTCATCCACAAGAAAATGTCGATTTTTATGCAGGCGTTTTAGGTTTACGTTTAGTGAAAAAACGGTGAATTTCGATGATCCGGGTACGTACCATTTATATTTTGGTAACGAAGGCGGCAAGCCAGGTTCGATTATCACCTTCTTCCCATGGGCGAATGCCTATCAAGGGAAAATAGGAGATGGCCAAGTAGGCGTAACTTCTTATGTGGTTCCTGCTGGGGCGCTACAGTTTTGGGAACAAAGATTAGACGCATTTGACGTAGCCGTAACGAAGACTGAACGTTTTGGTGAGCACTACTTACAGTTCAATGACCCTCATGGACTTCAACTCGAAATAGTGGAGCGAGCAGAAGGTGAACTAAACGCTTGGACGTTTGGAGGCGTGACACCTGAAGTAGCGATTAAAGGATTCGGTGGTGCCACTTTATATTCTTCACAGCCAACTAAAACAGCCGAACTATTGGAAAAAGTCATGGGACTTGAACTAGTTGAAAAAGAGGGAGACTATATTCGTTTTTGTTCATCTGCGGACATCGGAAATATAGTAGATCTCAAAGCAACGTCAACCGGCAAAGGTCAAATGGGCGTCGGAACCGTTCACCATATTGCGTGGAGAGCGATAGATGACCAAGACCAATTGGAGTGGCAAGAACATGTTGCAGAAAATGGCTATAGTGTGACGGCTGTAAAAGATAGAAACTACTTCAATGCGATTTACTTTAGAGAGCATGGAGAAATTTTATTCGAAATTGCGACGGATCCTCCTGGCTTTGCTCACGATGAGTCGCTAGAGACGATGGGACAAGAGCTAAAATTACCAGCACAATATGAGCAACATCGCGAAGAACTAGAACGCAGATTGATTCCTATTACGGTACGTGAATTACAATAAATTTATTTTTCTAGGGCTCGATGTATCCACTAAAAAGAAGCTAGTGAATGGTGTGTAGATGTTCGTCAAGTTTTGCAGAGACGGCATTTCCCACTTGATCTAGCTTCTTTTAGTGGATGTTTTTTTAAAAAAAGTTTAAAAAGGTGTATCCTTATTCAGAAAGCTCTCTATATAGCTAGTGAAGAGGCAAATAGCTGTCGCTTACAACTAGTTAGTAGGGGGAACCAATATGCAAATTATCCATGAATCATTTTTGAAAATTCATCCACACACAGCGGCAAAGATCGGACTCAATGAATCGATATTCTTACAACAAATCCACGAGCTGTCTTTTAGTCCAAATGACACAGAAGAAGGAACGCAGTGGGTGAGTAGGTCGTATAAAGAGTGGCATGAAGTGATGCGTTTTTGGTCAATGGCTACAATTATCCGCGCGATACGAAAACTGGAGAAATCCGGCTATATTTATTCGAAGCGACTGAACTTCGGAGAAAAAATGTATCTCGTCGATTACGAAGTCTGTAAGTCGAATGCGATTCATCTACTTCAACCAACGAGCGAAGAAGTAGTGAATATCAACTAACGTGTTATATAGGGGAGTGGAAGCCTAGTGCTACCGCTCTTTTTTTTGTGTGGTTTTATAATTTTAAAAAATAATTTGAAAAGGAGTATCCTTATGCAAAAAGCCTTCTATATAGTAAGTGAAGTGCTATCACTTACATACTTTCTAGGAGGAATTCCATATGAAATTATTAATCAATGAACAGCCATTACAATTACTACCGTCACTTGTACATGTAGTCGGGTTAAATGAGGCATTATTTCTGCAACAACTACATTTCCGCTCACTCATTTCTAAAAATATGCGTGACGGTCATCTGTGGGTATATAAAACCTATGATCAATGGCTAGAAGAATTTTCATTCTTGTCACGTATGACGATCAAACGCACGATCTATAATTTGGAAAAACAAGGTTATCTCATTTCGACTTCCGAATACAACAAGATGAAAATTGACAAGACGAAATGGTATCGGATTGACTACACCAAACTACCGGTTCAGTCTATTCAAGATGATGCATCAGTGGAAGAGACGATACCGACAAAAAGCGAACTAGAAACAGATCATGCGACGTCTCAAACAGAAACATCACTGAACCAAAAAGAAGAGGATGCGATGTTTCAATCTGATACAACGGACGTTTCACTTCGAAACGCTGTGTCGTACCAAATTGAAACGAAGGACTGTACCGATATGGTACGGCCTATAACCAAAGAACTTAAAGAACTTAAAGAAACAAAGAATAAAGACCTTGTCGAGAAGCCTCTCGACGTTACGCATTTCGTCATTGCTTACTTGAATGAGAAAACCGGTAAGCAATTTAAAGCCACATCTGCAGCGACTAAAAAATTTATTCAAGCGAGAGTGAAAGAAGGCTATACACAACAGGATTTTATACAGGTCATTGATCTCAAAGTGTCGAAGTGGAATCACCATCCCGAGTACCGAGCGTACTTACGCCCGTCGACGTTATTCAATCCGACGAACTTTGAAAACTATTTGAATGAACAACCGGCAATCCCTGTACAAACTGTGCAAAGGCCTGTGCCTCACTCACCAGTATTGGATTTTAGTAAAGGAGAAGATTTAGGCTAGAAAGCGTACGTAAAGGCGAAAGTATATCTTTGAAAAAAATACTTGTTTTTGAACTCGAAAGATTGACACGTCGCGTATAAAAAAGCATGATAGGAGTAAATGAACGGTATCCACAGTATCGAATTCACGCGATCAACGAAAGAGGTTTTGAGATGGAAGAACAGAAATACGAATACTTGGCAGATAATCCGAATAGTAACGTATTGCCCATTATGTTGGCTCTCATCATCGGTGCATTTTTTGCCATTTTAAATGAAACATTATTGAACATCGCACTTGTTACACTGATGGATCAATTTTCGATCACATTACCAACGGTGCAATGGATGGCGACAGGCTTCATGCTCGTCATGGCGGTTGTCATTCCCATCTCGGCTTTACTCATCCAATGGTTCACGACGAGGCAGCTATTCCTTGGTACGATGACCGTATTCACGATTGGAACGATTGTCGCGGCGAGCGCACCTACGTTTCCGATTCTATTAACCGGTCGACTCATTCAGGCTGTCGGAACAGGGTTACTGATGCCGATCATCTTCAACGTCTTCCTACTCATTTATCCGCCGCATAGACGCGGTAAGATTATGGGCATCATCGGACTCGTTATTATGTTCGCGCCAGCGATTGGTCCTACGTTATCAGGTGTGATCGTGGAATATCTTGGATGGCGCTATTTATTCATCCTCGTCATTCCGTTCGCATTGTTTTCTATCGGATTCGGGTATAAATACTTGATCAATGTTACAGAAGTTACTAAACCAAAAATTGATTACATCTCATTAGTGTTTTCATCGATTGGTTTCGGGTCACTCGTTTACGGGTTCAGCTCAGTCGGTGAAAGTGCAGATGGATTTGCGAATCCACGCGTCTTGCTGTTGATAGGTGTCGGCGTAATCGGCATCGTACTTTTCGCTAGTAGACAATTGAAGTTGAAAGAGCCAGTCATGGATATGCGCGTATTTCGTTACCCGATGTTCACACACGCGGTATTCTTGTTCCTGATCATTATTATGGCAATGTTTGCTTCAGAAATCATCTTGCCTATCTATATGCAAGGACCACTTGCACTTAGCGCAGCGACGGCAGGTTTGATCCTTCTACCAGGCAGTATTTTAAATGGTATCATGTCACCATTCATGGGGTCGTTATTCGATAAATTCGGACCGCGAGTGCTGATGATCCCAGCCACGATCGTGCTGAGTGGGACGATGTTCATGATGAGCCGATTGACGCTCGACACACCGATTTGGGTGGTGGTCACAAGTTATATCTTGCTGATGCTCAGTGTATCTGCGATTATGATGCCGGCAGAGACCAATGGACTGAATCAATTACCTAAGCGTTTATATCCGCACGGCACGGCCGTTATGTCGACGCTGCAACCTGTGGCTGGAGCTATTGGCGTGTCGGTGTTCATTAGTATTATGAATGCGAGGCAACTGCACTTCCTGAAGAAATCTACGACGCCTGAAGACGCATTAACTGCTGATTTGGCTCTCGTTGCAGGAGTGGAACTCGTATACTTTATCGCGTTTGCCATGTCGCTTGTGGCGGTTGTATTGTCGTTTATTGTGTACCGTGCGACACCGCGAGAAGATGTGGAAGGAAGTAAGTAAATGAAAAATCCACAATCCTTTAAATGGATTGTGGATTTTTTTATGTAATTGTATTAGGAAACTATGTGAGAAACGTAATAAGCTCAACAATTTGACTTTCAAATCCGATACTATTAATATGAATTAGTAAACCAACTAAATTAATAGGAAAAGGATGTTATGTAATGACTACTATAAAAGTACAGCCCGTCAACGACGTAAAAGGTCCTGTTGAACGAGATGATCTTCTATTAAATCCACCGCAAAAACTTCTCATTGCGGGTGGGGTACTTGTGGCAGTAGTAGTATTCGCTTATGTACTAGCTACCCAGCATATTTCGCAATCGATGCTCCTCGGCATTGGGTTGCTACTTGGCTTCACGCTATTCCATGCACGCTTTGGCTTTACGTCCGCATTTCGACGCATGGCGTCAGTCGGAAATGGCCAAGCGATGCGATCACATATGTTAATGCTGGCAATAGCGGTGACGTTATTCGCACCGATTTTAGCGTATGGCACGACATTTTTTGGTGGCCCGGTCGCTGGCTATGTTTCGCCGATAGGCGTTAGCCTCATCGTAGGTGCCTTTATTTTTGGAATTGGCATGCAGCTTGGCGGTGGTTGTGCATCCGGTACATTGTACGCTATAGGTGGCGGACGCACTGTGATGTTCGTTACACTGGCGTTCTTTATAGTCGGTGCTACGGTTGGCGCGTACCACTTACCATTCTGGACGGAAGAAATGCCTGCATTCGCCCCGGTTTCATTGGCTACCTCAACTGGTTTAGGTTATGGTGGCGCTTGGCTCGTGTCGATTGCGCTATTTGGATTCATTGCCTGGATTACTTTGATAATCGAGAAAAAGAAAAAAGCACCCAAAATGGCGGTACTTCCTACTGAGAGAGGATGGAAACGAGTTTTCCGTGGATCTTGGCCTTTGTTTGCAGCTGCCATTGCATTAGCGGTTTTGAACGCATTAACTCTCATGACGCGTGGTACGCCGTGGGGCATTACTTCTGCCTTTGCGTTATGGGGTTCCAAGATAGCTTCTGTACTCGGTTTTGATGTAGCGAGCTGGGGGTATTGGCAAGGGGCCAACGCATCTGCACTAGAAGCATCCATTTTTGCTGATTCCACAACGGTATTGAATTTCGGGGTTATAATTGGCGCATTCGTCGCTTCAGCAGCTGGCGGTTTATTCAAGTTCACACGCGTGACAGTTGGTAACTTTGCAGCTTCTGTCATGGGGGGATTGATGATGGGCTACGGCGCACGCCTTGCATTCGGCTGTAATATCGGTGCTTACTTCGGCGGCATCGCTTCATTTAGTTTGCACGGATATATTTGGGGGATTTTAGCCATGGCCGGGACATTTTTAGCTCTATATCTCCGACCGTTGTTTGGCCTAACGGTTCCGAAATCAAATGATTCTGTATGCTGATGAAATAAGTAGATAAATATATGAAAAGCACCGGATCCACAAAGCGTTTTTGTGGATCCGGTGCTTTTCATATGTATGTCTCATAACAACATCCGCAAATACTTCTCAAAGTTCACTCCTGCTTCTACTGGTGTGTCGTACAAATCGGTATCCTTTATAGCGGCCATCAAAAATTCCTCTGCCAATGTAATCGCTTGTTCTGTTGACATACCACGCATCCTGCCACCCATAAGTACCGATGCGAATAAATCTCCAGTGCCCGAATAGCTTTTGCCATTGTATGGTACGAAGCTACAATGAGTATCCGTCTTGTTAATAAACATATTTCCGACGACGTCTTGACGTCCAGGTGGATTGATGCCTGTGATGACAATTTCTGCGCTAGTTTTCTGCTGAAGCTGTTGGCCAACTTCTTGCACGGCCTTCAAATAATCCCGTTCGTCAGGAAACCGTAAGAGCTCATCATATGAATAGCCAGTCAATAAGCAACACTCCGTAATGTTCGGCGTAATAACGTCTGCCCGCGCGACTAGAACTTTCATTTGTTCCAGAAGTTCCTCGTCAAAATTATCATACGCTTTTCCATTGTCACCCAGCACGGGATCCACGAGCAATAGCGTCTGATCACGATAAAAGTTTTCGAGAAACGTGAGGATCTGGTGAATTTGCTCTTTGCCTGTAATATATCCGGTATGAATGCCGTCAAACGAAATATTTAGATTCTTCCATTCTTCCGTATAGAGCGACATAACGTTCGTAAGATCATGACAATAATAGCTCGGGTATTCTGTTTGTGCAGATAAAACCGCAGTAGGCAGTGGACACGCCTGCACGCCCATCACCGAAAGCACTGGCATGGCGGCAGTGAGTGAACATTTACCGAATGAAGATAAATCTTGAATAATGGCAACTTTTTTCATATGAAATCCTCCGTCAATCGCTATGTATTATACGTATCATAGCATATTATACAACCCAATATGATGGTTACAATTCGTAGTATGGTGGGTATATATAGGATCAACGGCACACACTCGCGCATAGAAGTTATGAAAGGGAATGAAAGGAAAGGAGGTACCATTTTGGTGAAAAATACGAAAGACTATTCTAAGCATTTTTCGGAAAAGAAGTTTTGGGATAAAGTACTACAGTTTGGTAAACAAGCAGGAGTGAAGTTAACGTACGGGGCTCTGTTATTGTTTTACACATTTAAAAAACCAACAGTCCCAAAAAAAGTAAAGTCTACTATTTTAGGTGCTTTAGGATACTTCATTCTACCATTGGATATTATACCAGACATCACACCGATTGTAGGATATTCCGATGATTTGGCGGTGGTTATGGGCGCTATACTAGTCGTAGCTACTTATATTGATGCACATACAAAACAACTCGCAAAAAATAAAGTGATAGACTGGTTTGGTGAAAACGCTGTGAACGATACGGATTCTTTAGATCATGAAATAAAAAAGACTATTCAAGATAGAAAAGAGAAACGGAAGATGAAAAAAGAGGAGAAGCAAGTGAAGAAAGACATTAAGGAGCTAAAGAAAGAAAATAGAAAAGGTAAGAAAAACGTCAACGAGTAAATTCGCATTAAAAATATATAAGTGTAATTTAGTGAAAACAGTAATATTTCATTTAGAGTGATGAATAAAAAAATTATGAAAATATAGAGTTAACCGTTCACTTTTCTATGGTATCATGGTTTAATAGTAAATAACTTACTAGTTAGAAAGTGAGGAGATAGTGTCAAAGATTCGAAATTCATTACCATTATATAATGAATTTTTTTTGAGTTTAGTATGTGATGAGTCGTGACGAAAAGGAGGATAGATAGAATTATAGAATATACTAATCACTCCGACTACCATATGTTGTAAGCGGTTTCAACTCGAGGTATATATTGAACTTCGAATCCAATCCATACTGTCATTTCAGAAGCAAAAGTACGTTTTGTAATAGAAAATTTTACTACAAATCACTAATGAAATATAAAAATTAGCGATGTTGCTAACTAAAAAGGGAGTTTTGGAAATTGAAGAAATTTACTAGAATGATCATGCTGCTAGCTGTATCTATATGGGTATTGGCTGCTTGTGGAAACGATGAAGAAAAAACATCTGAAAGCACTGCTGAAGATCAAGGCTATAATTTAGTTAATGAAGGAAAATTCACGTTTGCTGCAAGTGGAGTGTACAAACCGTTTAGTTTTGAAGAAGATGGTAAACTTACAGGCTTTGATGTAGAAATCGGCAATGCGCTTGCTGAGAAAATGGGTCTGGAAGCGAACCCTGTGACGAATCCATTTGAAACGATTTTACAAGGTCTTGTTGGAAATAAATTCGACGCAATTATTGGTTCAATGGCGTATACGAAAGAACGTGCAGAGCAAGCGGATTTCACCGAGCCTTACTATTATTCAGGTGGCATGATTTTTGTTGCAAAGGATAATAACGACATTACATCTCCGGAAGACTTAGATGGAAAGAAAATTGGCGTAGTAGCGCAGTCTACATATGAAGAGCCAGCTAAAGAATTGTCAGATAATATCCAGTATTATAGTAGCGACGTAGTAGCCTTAAAAGATTTAACTGTTAAAGGTCGTTTGGACGCCGTCATCACAGCAGACATCGTAGGTTATGAAGCGATCGACAATGGATTTGAAATCAAAGAGATTGATAAGCCAATGTGGGTAGAACAACCTTCAATCGCGGTAAACAAAGAAAATCCAGAATTAACAAAAGCGATTGACGAAGCATTACAAGAAATGATTGAGGATGGGACATATGAGGAAATTTCGGATAAGTGGTTCGGTCGCAATTTACTAGATATTGATTTAGAAGGTGTCGAGTTATTGGAGTAAGTACAATTTCCGCCTATTTCTCAGAAAGTTGGTGTGCCGGTGCCTGAATTCTTATTAACATTTTATGACGTATTCAAAAATACGTACAAAGGATTTTTACAAGCAGGTCTATTAACCATTGAAATTACAGCGATTGCAGTAGTCATTGGAACGGTCTTAGGTGTCATGTTCGCACTGATGAAGATTTCAAACTCCAAAATACTGCAAACAATCGCGAATGTGTATATTACGCTAATTCGAGGAACACCGTTAATTGTTCAAATTATGTTTCTCTACTTCGGAATCACATCGATCATTGTATTGGATAACTTTTGGGCGGGGGCTATTGCTTTAGGTGTTCACAACGGTGCGTATATTGCAGAAATTTTCCGTGGATCTATCCAAGGAATTGACAAAGGGCAACGTGAAGCAAGTCTTGCACTGGGGATGAATCGATCATTGACGATGAGACGAATTGTCTTCCCGCAAGCTTTACGACGGGCAATTCCACCGCTCGGAAACCAATTTATCATCACATTAAAAGATTCATCTTTAGTCTATGTGATTGGTGTATCTGAAATGTTTGGTGTGGCAAACCGTGTAGCTGCTTCTAACTTTAAACAATTTGAAACATTTCTCGTAGTAGGTCTTTATTATCTCATTCTCGTTCTGATCTTTAGCGCTCTATTAAAATGGTATGAGAACAAATTGGATGTAGATAAATAATGGGGGCAGATACAATGATTAAGGTAGAAAATGTTCATAAGTCATTTGGTGAATTGAAGGTGCTCAAAGGTATTGATATGGAAGTACACCGCGGGGAAGTGGTAGTTCTCATAGGGGTTAGTGGTTCGGGAAAGAGTACCTTTTTACGCTGTTTAAACTTTTTGGAATTGACGAATGAAGGCGTTATTACAATTGACGGAAAGCAAGTGAATCAGAAGAAAGACAACTTAGCTAAGATCCGTGCGGAAGTAGGGATGGTGTTTCAACACTTCAATTTGTTTCCGCATAAAACGGTAGTAGAAAATGTCATGGAAGCGCCTCTGATGGTCAAGAAAATGGACAAAGCACAAGTAAAGAAGATGGCACTCGAAATATTAAAAAAGGTCGGTCTATCCGAAAAAGCAGCAGTCTATCCTAATAAGTTATCTGGTGGTCAAAAACAACGTGTTGCGATCGCTCGAGCACTTGCGATGGAACCCAAGGTATTGCTATTCGACGAACCCACTTCTGCTTTAGACCCCGAACTGGTTGGAGAAGTGTTGCAGGTGATGCAAAACTTGGCCGAGGAAGGGATGACGATGATCGTCGTTACACACGAAATGAAGTTCGCAAAAAACGTTGCAGACCGAGTGATTATGCTAGATGAAGGAGTCATTATCGCAGATTCTGATCCGGAGACGTTCTTCAATCACTCAACAAATGAACGAACACTGCAATTTTTAGAAATGGTGGACGTATAAGATGGGTCAAGGCTCTATTTCGAAATGTACAAAAGGTACTAGATTCCCGAACAGTTTCATGTTCGGGATTCTGGTACCTTTTTCGTTTTTCGTATAAATAAGGAGTTTTTAAGGAGTTATTCTATATGCGTTTTATTGGATGAGTAAAGGGCAACATAAAAGTAAAGACGTATATATAGATACCTATTTTTAGAGACATAACATGATAAAACAGAAAGGAGACATACACTGTATGAAAAGTTATGGAAGATTTTTAGCTATGATCGCAACGTCTACTGTCGTGATGTTTGGACTCATGTACGTAAACACCTACGCATTCGATCACGTGTTTTTTAGTGAAACCCGCCTATATATGGCCTTGTTGATGGGAGCTGTGATGGCGATCATCATGATGGGGTATATGTGGAATATGTATGAAAATAAAAAGATGAATGTCGGGATCATGGGGGCGAGCGTCATGATATTTGCTTTATCCTTATTTTTGATTCGAAGCCAGACAACAGTAGATGACACTTCTTGGATGAAAGCAATGATTCCCCATCATTCCATCGCCATTTTGACTAGCGAACGAGCAAATATTTCTGACCCGCGCGTTAAAGATTTAGCAGATGGAATTATTGAAACGCAAAGAAAAGAAATTAAAGAAATGAAAGAGTTGATTGAGGATTTGAAGAAGAAAGACGAGAAGTAGGAAACAAAGCGCAAGGAGTGTACCGATTTTCTTAAAATTTTAGAAAATCGGTACTTTTTATTTCGCGAAATCTCTAAAGTACTTACTGAGAGAGTTGCCGTCTCCTGAACAAAGTTTGTATTTATGAAATTTCCCAGGAAACGTTTAAAGCTTTCGACATATACACAAACGTCATTTTCGGATGACTTAGCGTAGCGGTCAAACAGATTTCCACCCGAAGTATAAGTGATTAACTTCCAATGATTCTGACCATACTGTCAGTAGAAATGGAAAACACTTTGTTGAGGAGGAATACAGTGGAAAAGAAACAACATAAACAGCATGATGGTCAAATGGAAGAGCGAGAGACACTTACGACACGCCAAGGGCATCCTGTACAGGATAATCAAAACATCAGGACGATTGGCGACCGCGGCCCTGCTACGCTCGAGAATTATCATTTTATCGAAAAAATCTCTCATTTTGATCGTGAGGAAATACCTGAACGAGTAGTCCATGCAAGAGGCTCGGGTGCATTTGGTTACTTTGAAACGTATGGGAAAGTCGGGAATGAGCCAGTTGAAAAGTACACCCGTGCCAAAGTATTTTCAGGTGCTGGAAAAAGAACGCCTCTCGTCGCGCGTTTCTCTACTGTAGCAGGCGCTAAAGATTCGCCTGAAACTGCACGAGATCCGCGAGGTTTTGCGGTGAAGATGTATACGGAAGATGGCAACTGGGATTTGGTAGGAAATAATTTGAAAATATTTTTCATTCGGGATGCGATGAAGTTTCCTGATATGATCCACGCATTCAAGGCCGATCCAGCTTCCAATATATCGCATCCACAACGCATGTTTGACTTTGTCTCCCGATCGCCAGAATCTATTCATATGATCACGTTTTTGTTTTCGCCATGGGGCATTCCTGCCACGTATCGTCACATGCAAGGCTCAGGTGTGAATACATACAAGTGGGTCAATGACAAAGGTGAAGCAGTTCTAGTGAAGTATCATTGGGAGCCGAAACAAGGTATACGAAATTTAACTCAGCAAGATGCCGACGCTGTGCAGGCGAAAAACGTTGCACATGCTACGCAAGATTTATCTGAAGCGATCGAACGTAAAGAATATCCTGAATGGGAACTGTTCGTGCAAATTATGGAAGATGGATACCACCCGGAACTTGATTTTGATCCGCTCGATAATACCAAGCTTTGGCCGGAGGAACAGTATCCTTGGCTACCAGTAGGAAAGATGGTATTAGATCGCAACCCCGAGGATTTTCATATGGACATTGAACAAGCCGCTTTCGGGACCGGCGTACTGGTAGACGGAATGGATTTTTCCGACGACAAAATGCTTCAAGGCCGCACATTTTCGTATTCGGATACACAACGTCATCGGATCGGCACGAATTATCTCCAGTTACCTGTAAATGCGCCGAAAAAAGCGGTCCGGACGAACCAGCAACGGGGTCAAATGGACCAACGTGATCCTCGTGAGTCAGGAGAAAACCCACATATAAACTATGAACCATCCATGCTCGGTGGATTTCAAGAAGCAACAGGAGAAAGCCGCCCTCCGCACAGACCTACGTACAACGCAGCAGCACTGAGTGCACCAATTGACCGACCCAATAATTATGGACAAGCCGGCGAGACTTTCCGCCAGTTTGAAGAGTGGGAACGAGAAGAATTAATCAAAAACCTCTCTGATGCGTTAGCAGTGTGTGATGTACGTATTCAAGAAGCGATGATCGAACACTTCACGCAAGCGGATTATGAATACGGGCGTCTTGTACAAGAAGGTATTGAACGGAAAATGAAGGAACTAGAAGGAGTGGCAGCAGAAGCTGACATCCCGGGTCGTGAGGCGGGTCAATCAAAGTTTGGACAAGGTACACCTGATTCTAAAACGGCAGTGAAAGATGCAGTGGACAAAGGCCATGAAGCAGATCCATATTGATGAAGAAGTACAACGCTTTTTATCCAAATTGATAGATGTTGTGAATAAAGAGTGACTAGCATCTGTATAGGACACTTATGTGATTGTGCAAGCAAACACATGGGGTTCTTATACAGGTGTTTTTGATTTGCTAATCTCTTATCCAATTGATCAATTATCATGAACAATTAAACTCAGCTTGTAAAATTCATACCGAAAATCAATTCGTACAATCAATTATTTGATACCTATGCCTTTTCGTACGTACAAAATTCAATTTCTCCATTTTAACGGTTTTTTTATTCCCTGTATTATATTGAGTTCAACACAATAAATAACAGAATAGTTAGAAAAATTAACAGAAAAATGATATACTTTACACTAAGAAGTGTCTGGAGCCGATTACGATGAATGATAAACATTTGTAAAAAGTATTCATAAGCTAGAATGAACTGATCCTAGATTCAGATGGACGACTTGCCTATGAAGTGCGTTTGAAACAAGTACTAGATCAGAAGACTACAGTGAATGAAGCGAAGTGGAGGAAGGAGAAGGCAAGGGGGGAAGGAGTAGAAAAAGCAATACCAATAGGAGTAGAAAGGATAGTCCAAACAACGCATAGCATTTAAAGGAGAATATAGATTTAGAGTCGTAGCCAAAATAACCAGCTTATTTATTGAACATGTAAAATTGTTGAAAGAAGATGTAGAGTAGATTCCTGTTGACATGATAAAAACATCACTTACAACTTGCTGAAAAGATTGGGAGGTGAAATTGTGAATAAGTCCTTTTGGATTCCATTAATGGTTTCATTTGGAACGATGATATTCCTATATGTAATAGGCTTTATCGCTAATATAGACATTCTCATATTTAACATTTCACTCTCGCATACTGAAATTTCTCTACTACCGATCGGTGCTGGTATGGTAATGGGCTTTATTACTGAACGTATGATCAAGTCGAAATCACATGCCAATTAGCATTGAAGGAGAGCATGATCTAGCATCATACGTAGGGCGTTAGTTAATTCTTTGAAATCTGTGAAATTGGTTATCTATAGTATAGAATTATTGAAGTATGTAGTGGCTAACTATTGTGCAACAATCAAAGTTAGGAAAATATTATAATATGTAAAGGGGGCACAGTGCATGAATATATCTAAAGTAGATGAAGTCAATAGTCTTTATCAAAGATTAATAGACGCATGGAACCTACGTGATGCCAATGGAATGGCTGAACTATTCACTGAACAAGGTATACAAATTGGCTTTGATGGAAGTAAGGTGGTTGGACGAGAGGAAATCTTATCGCACCTCGCATCGATCTTTGAAAACCATCCAACTGCTCCTTTTGTAACTAAAGTGAAAGACGTTCGTGCAATAGGGAATGATACTGCAATAGTTCAAGCTATTGCAGGGATGATTCCACCTGGAAAAACAGATATTGAGCCCACTGTAAATACCCTTCAAACTTTGGTAGCAGTTAACAAATACAGTAATTGGCAAATAGTGCTCTTCCAAAATACTCCCGCTCAGTTTCACGGGAAACCAGAATTGATTGAGCAAATGACAGATGAGTTAAGGCAATTAATTACTAGAACATAGCTGTGAAAAGTAATGAGGTACGCGGTTTATCGAACATTGTAAATTGATGTGCATCCCAAAAGTTAGTATTTAGGACCTGGTACTCCTCAATTACGACCTACCCTCTCCAGTTTTTCTTTCAATACCGTTTACATCAAAGAAGAACGGGAAATTAAGAATATGGGAGGGGAAGAAATTGCCGAAACTAACGAGTAACCATCAAGAATATGAAGTCAAGCTAGGAAAGCATGTCATTTTCTTCAATAAAAACTACCGTTATATTTTCATCATCAACGAGTTAGTATTAGGGATTATATTTATAGTCGGAAGTGTATTCTTCTTTTTTGAAACCTTAAAAACTGCTGGGATTATTCTATTTGTTGTAGGCAGTGCGCAACTCTTTATACGGCCCGTATTGAAAATACTTCATGCGACTACGCTGCGGAAAATTAGCCAGTCCAGCCAAAGTCAAGAGAAGGTAGATTAACAGATTAAAAAGGTAACGGAGTACCAAGCCTCTGAACGATTCCAAACCAGTTCGGTGCAGAGTTTGTGATGATATAGAAAGATGATAAAAATTGAATGTAAGAGTCTTCATGCAATCGTATGAAGTTTTTTGTAATGAAGGAGGATAAGAAAGGAATTTACAGGCCTTTTGAGAAGTTATTGGAGATGGCACTTCGTAGTAAATGACTAACTGGATTCATTGAAGCATAGTATAGAAGATCATTTGTCGCAAAGGGCGAATGAGAAATGTTAGGGAGGAATCTATATGAATAATGGACAAGCTCAACCGAACGAGAAAGCTGGGGGAAAAGAGTATATAGAAACGCCTATTAAAACGATTTTCAATAAGTTTGCCAACCAAAAAGACGTATCCCTTATATACGGAGACCCAATTGAACTTGGTGTGCAAAAAGTAGTGCCTGTGGCGAAAGTTAAATATGCAGTAGGTGGGGGTGGTGACGGGAGTGGAGGAGAAGGTGGTGGCGGCGCTTTTACTATTCAACCTATTGGCGTATATGTCATCACACCAGACAAAGTGAAGTTTGAGTCTCCTTTGGACGTGAAGAAACTAACCGCGTTGACTGTCGTGGTGGGTGGAGTTCTAGGATTATGGGCGCTTTACAACGGCAAATGAATCCAATCTGGAAAAACGAATTGCGCATGTGCAAAAATCAGCATTGTAAAAGCGTGTCCTGTAGGCAACTACCTAACCTAGAAGACACGCTTTTTATATGGATAGAGGGACGGTTTCGATTGGATCTATTTACTTGTCCACGCTCGATTTAATCTAGCGCTTTTTCATTTTTCTTTTTTCAATCGGTACGTCTGGCATAGGTGCGGGGTTGTATGGTTCTACATATAGACCCGAATAGGATTTATACCATTTGAAAATATGCTCGACAATTACCTTGATGACAGCATAAGCAGGAATTCCTAGTATAACCCCTGGCACACCGAATAACTTCCCAGCCGTCAGCAACACAATAATAATCGTCACGGGATGTATTTTCAAATTACTACCTAAAATCATCGGTTGGATCAATCTGCCTTCAAGTGCTTGTTCAACGGCAAACACAATAATTACTTTCACTAACATGAAAGGTGAAGAGGCTAACGCAATGATGACGATCGGAATAATGGCTAAGAACGATCCTAAATAAGGAACTAAGTTCAGTACACCTGCTACTATCGCAAGTAGAACGGCATACTCAAGTCCAACAATCGCGAGACCAATCCAAAACATCAATCCTACGAAAAACGCCACTAATAATTGCCCGCGGATATATTGACTAATTTGCGTATTCATTTCTTTCAATACTCTATACGTATTGGCACGCATCTTGGTCGGCAACAGCTTCATCATATGATACGGCAAATCACGCCCATCTTTTAATAAAAAGAATAAAAGAATCGGCATAGTGAGCAATGCGATAATGACATTGGTCACCGTTCCGAGCACGCTACCGATACCAGAGAAAGCAGAATCCATAAAGCCCTTCGTTTGTTCGGTAATCGAGTCTATAATACTTTGGTCGATATCGTCCAACTTTCCTTGCAATTGAGAAAACAGATTACTACTTAATAGGCTATCAAATTGTTCTAGTAATTGAGTCCAATAGTCGGGCCAGTTTTGAATGAGGCTTGTAGCTTGCTCGCGTATAATCGGAATTAGGATGATCACGCCCCATACGACTAATCCACTGATGACTACGAAAACGAATGCGATCCCCCAAACCCGTTTGACCTTCTTTCTTTCCATTATATCGATCAATGGATTTAGTAGATAAAATAGAATTCCGGCCATAATGATAGGTAATGCGACTACACTGAGAAACTCTTTTATAAAATGGAACATATGCATAACTTTCGAAAAAACTAGGAAGTTCAATAAAATTAATAACGAGATCAATAATATAGCGACTACTTTATTATCCAAAAACCAGTTTCGGAACCAAGTAGTCATCGTTCGTATTTTATCATTCTCCATGTTTCGCACCTCTTCTCGTGAAATAATCTGGACCTACATCCAACTTACGGTTCACCAGAAATTCGTTTGCTAGTATCTACATCTTGACCCGCCACACGCTTTTCAAACGTCTTCCGCCAGCTAGGGGACAACTCTTCAACTTCTAGCAAACGACGAACTGCTCCTAAGTCTTGCTTGTCATGATGCATTAGCCGATTCGCTTCTGCTACTGAAATAGCAAGTGCTTGGCGTGTTAACGGAATTAACGGATCCGTTGGCGAAACCAACCCTTCTTGCAACACGCGGAAATAAAAGCCTGTAAAGCCTGTATCCTGTACAAGAAGCGGCATATCTTTCCGTTCATAGACAAGTGCTAACTTAAAACAAGGCTGGCGAGGCTGACTCACTTGAACAATTGCTTCGCCCAGCTGAAAGGAGTCACCAATACAAATATCTTCTTCAGTCACCCCTGTTAGAGTAAGGTTCTCACCGAACGCACTGTACGGAAGCGTTCTTTCTAATACGCGTTCCCAATGAGAATAATGTTCATACGGATACACACAAACCGCTTTATGAACACCACCGTGATGAACGAGATCTCCTTGACCATCCCCAGTAAAGTTGACAGAGGATAAAAAAACCGCTTGCTGCACCCGCTCTTTGAAAAAGCCTGTCGTCACAGATTTCTTTCCGAAATCCCTATCTTTAGGTTTCCCTACATTTAATGAAAGAATTTCAACCTTGTTCATGGAATCAACCTCCAGTAGAATCAATATATTACTTGGTTATAAGTGTATCACTATCACTAAGGCTTGGTAAATTCCAACCCTCTAAGAGAAACTTCAACAATTCAATTTCATCTTCAAAAAACACATCAAAATCGAATTCCTAAAATTAAATTCCTCATACCTACAACATCCCCTTCTTTATATAATTCATTTTCCCCATTTTGACGATTTTCTAATTCTGTCATATGCTGATTTCAACACAGTAACTAACAGAACAGTTAGAAAAATCATCGGAAAAATGATATACTTTATTCTAAGAAGTGTGAGGAAACCGCATGAACAAACGAGCGATGAAACGGATCTATGTAAAGAATTTAGTAGATTTAAAAATTGATTTTGCGTTTAAAGAATTATTTGGCAGCGGGAAAAACAAAGCGATTACCATTATTTTTCTGAATGCCATTCTCAAACGAACCGGCCGGAATTCAATTAAAGAAGTAACCTTTATAAATCCAGAAATTGGTGCAGAATATGAAGACGACAAGCTATCGCGTCTGGATATTTTGGTCACCACACAGGATCGGCATCAGATTAATATTGAAATGCAATTTACGAATCAATATGATATGGTCAATCGCAGTGTGTATTATTGGGCTAGATTATACAGTGAGCAAAATAAAAGGGGAATGGCATACAATACACTACAACCTACCATTATGATGAACATAATGAATTTTAATTTGATTTCGGAAACGGAAGGATATCATACGACGTATCACTTACATGAAGATGAAAAGAAATTTCGTATAGCGGATGGATTGGAATTGCATTTCATTGAAATACCGAAGCTGCTTGCGCATTGGTATGATGAAAAGCTCGACCCGTGGAATGACGTATTGGCTCGATGGTTGCTTCTATTAAGTATCGTAGACCAACGAAAACAACATATTTACGAAGACATTTACAAAGAACTGGAGGCGATTGCGATGACTGACAAACATCTGCAAGATGCATTTATAAGTTGGAATGAAATGAGTCTAGATTCGGATGGACGACTTGCCTACGAAGTGCGCTTAAAACAAGTTCTGGATCAAGAAGCGGCGTTAAATGAGGCGAAGTGGAGAGAAAAGAAGGCTAGGGAGGAAGGGATAGAAAAGGGAATAGAAAAGGGCAAGACAGAGGAGAAAGAACATATTGCACGTAAACTTCTACTGAAGAAACTAGGTGTAGAAATTGTGGCTGAAACAACGGGGTTATCTTTAGAGCGTGTGCAAGAGATGAAAGCAGAATTAGGTTTATAAATTTTAGCTAGGGAATTTCAATGTATCGGAAACCGGCATCTCATTTACAGGGCATAAGCTGATAAGACGTCTACTTTTAATCTATACAAGGAGAGAGTAGACGTTTTTTAATATTGAAAAGGGTGTAACAAAAAATCATGTAAAATTGAAGAACAGGTACATCTTAATTCAAGATCCAAACCCAGTATACATCCTAGCCGAAGAAGAAGGAGAAAATGGTACAAGAAACCCCTCACCCAACTCCTCTCGAACTTCAATCGTCAACAGTTCACCCATTTCATTATGTTCGTCTTCCATTTGAATCCAATTAGAATACAACACGTCTTGATCCCAATTAATCCATTTTCCGTATTCTAGCAACCACTTGTGAAGTTTCCCATTCAAATTCTCTGAAATAAGAATATCCTCCATATCAAAGTTACTGTAGCATTCATCAGATCAAATGGCCTCCGCACCCACATCGCCCTCCACCTTTAAATTAAACACTTCGCTCTCTTCGCAAATGCGCGACATCAATACAATAACCCCCTACATCTTTTTCAGTTTTCCTAAGTCTAATGATAGAATCTCAATTTTTTCACGGAATCTATCTTCAGTAGACCCTATATATCATTTGGATATAAATGTATCATCACCGGAAATTGGTAAATATCTTTCGTAATCAGTATTTCCAGCTGATTGAAGTCAAAAAGTTATTCATAGTATTAACTCCACACACTAATTTTTGAAATATATCCCAGCGAAACGGTGTTAACCCATTTCCCCTTCATTAATCTAAGTCACACCCGTCACATAACCAACTAGCTTTTCCACCTCCAACACCTTTCCGGTCGCACCCTCAATACAATCAATGCTATAATAAACCCATTCTATACAAATCACTATCTGTGCAAAGATTGATGGAGGGAACCTTACATGAAAACCGAAGCAAAACTACAAAAAGAAGCGATGAAAGTCTTAAAAGAGACAAGCCGTACATTTTACATACCAATTAAATTACTTGAACCAAACGTTCGCGAAGCCGTTGCGTCTGCGTACTTGTGCATGCGGGCAATCGATGAAATCGAAGACCACGAACAACTGGACGTGACGATCGTTACCGACTTGCTGAACAAAGTAAGCGACATTCTCGACCATACGATCGCAACTGGCGAATCGATGGCGTCTGCACTAGACGAGTTATTCGCACCATACCGCGACCAGTTGCCTGAAGTGACGTTGCGTCTCGCTGACTGGGTAGAGTTCTGTCCGGAAACGGCACGTAATAAAGTACTCGAATCGACTGCGATCATGGGGCGTGGCATGGCGGAGTGGGCAGGTAAGGACTGGGTGATCGAGACGCGTGAAGATCTCGATGATTATACGTACTATGTCGCTGGACTAGTGGGCGTTATGCTTGCGGATATTTGGCGCTGGTATGATGGTACGGAGACGGATCGTGACCTAGCGATTGGTTTTGGTCGCGGGTTGCAGTCTGTGAATATTTTGCGTAACTACAAAGAAGACGCAGTGCGTGACGTGAACTTCTTCCCGAATGACTGGAAATTGCCGGAGATGTTCGCGTATGCGGAAGAGAATTTGGCACTCGCGGATGCATATATTGAAGACATCCATACGAAGACCATTCTAAACTTCTGCAACATTCCGTTGGCGCTTGCGCATAGTACACTTGATGCACTGAAAGAAGGACGCGAGAAAATGTCGCGGGTCGAAGTAGTATCGGTCGTGAACAAAGCGATTCTAAAATGATGTATGGTTAATCGAGTGAATGGAGGATGGCGATGCTAGATTTACTGATCATTATGTTCGAACGGGTCGGAATGATTGTGGCAGTCGCTTTCCTTCTGACTCGTTTTCGATTTTTCCAAAATATGATCCATCAAGACGTATTGGATCGTCGGCAAGAGCTGACGGCGATACTCTTTTTTGGATTATTCGGGGTTTTTGGAACGTATTTCGGTGTGGCACTGGATATGCAGACGCTTCAATTTGAAAACATGTCGTGGCAACTCGCTAACGATGAAGCGATTGCGAATTCCCGTGTGATCGGGGTGGTCGTCGCAGGGTTGCTTGGAGGCTATCGACTCGGAATCGGTGCTGGACTCATCGCCGGGATTCACCGGATGTCTTTAGGTGGATTCACGGCTATTTCGTGTGGAATTGCTACGATTATTTCGGGTGTTCTGGCAGGTTACTTCTATAAGAAGGGCAAGCATATTAGCCCGCTTTTGGCCTTCACGATTGGAGCGGCTGCAGAAGCGTTACAGATGTTGCTCATTCTTCTCATTGCGAATCCATTTGAGAAAGCGTTTGCATTGGTTCAAACGATTGGCATGCCGATGATTTTAGCAAACGGTATGGGGACTGCATTATTTATGCTGATTGCGTATAACGTCATCAGTGATCAAGATAAAATGACAGCAATGCAAGCGCAGAAAACATTGCGTATCGCGGATCAAACGCTTGGCTATTTACGGACAGGTATGCGAAAAGATACCGCTTCGGCCGTGTGCGGTATTCTGATGAACGAGTTGCAGCCAGCTGCTGTCGCGATGACAGATAAAACGGATATACTGGCGTTTGTTAGCTCTAAAGGCACGAGTATGCAAGGCCCGATTCAGACGGATTTAACGCGTCAAGTGATTCAGGAAGGTCGACTTATTGTGACGGATTCCTTCACGCATGAGCAGCCGGGTGTATCGTCTTCAGGCGCGACCGTCATTGCACCGCTTAAAACACGAGGCGAAACGATTGGAACATTGAAATTATTTTATCCTTCGCGTAAAGCGATTACCGATGTCACAATTGAATTAATTGCAGGACTGGCTGCATTACTCAGCAACCAACTTGAAATTGCCGAAGCGGATCATGCGCATCAACTGGCGAAGGAAGCAGAAATTCAGGCGTTGCAAGCGCAGATCAGTCCGCATTTTCTGTTCAATTCAATGAATATTATCATTTCATTGATACGGACAAATCCGGATGAAGCACGGAAATTGCTGTCGTCGTTGTCGTTCTTTTTGCGTCAGAATCTTGAAGGTACGACGGCGAAAATGGTGACGTTACAGCAAGAGTTGGCGCACGTCGAAGCGTATTTGATGATTGAAGAAGCACGTTTCATTGATAAATTGAAGATTTGTATTGATGTCGATCCGAGCGTCTTGCAGGAGAAGATTCCGCCACTGACGTTGCAACCGATTGTTGAAAATGCGATTACGCACGGTATTAAAGAATTGGACGCAAATGCGATGGTCCATGTGTCGATACATGAAAGTGGAGACGCCATTCATATTATAGTGGAGGACAACGGTGTCGGAATTGCTCCTGAGCGTCTCGCTGCGCTTGGAAAAGATCAAGTCGAATCGGGGAAAGGTACAGGGCTTGGTTTGTACAATGTCAATCGACGTTTACTGATGACGTTTGATGAGAATTCAGGACTCGCAATAGAAAGTACACCCGGTAAAGGAACGAAGATTTCACTCGATATTCCGAAGTCGGAGGTGAACGGTTATGACGGAAATGATTCGCGCATTGGTCGTGGACGATGAAAGGTATGCGCGCGAAGAAATGATTTATTTACTGGAGCAATTTGAACGTGTGAAGATTGTCGGAGAAGCGGATTCTGGGGAGTTAGCGATTGTCAAGGCGATGCAACTGCAGCCGGACGTAGTGTTTCTCGACATTGAAATGCCGAAAGTGGACGGCATGGAAGTAGCCAGGACACTTGGCTCGCTAAAGAAAGTGCCGCTGATCGTATTTGCGACTGCCTATCCGCAATTCGCGGTCGAAGCGTTTCGTGTTCATGCGATAGATTATTTACTGAAGCCGTATGATGAAGAACAATTGCGGCAGACGATTGCGCGTGTGGAACAATTGCTGCTTCAGCCAAAAACCGATGCGCCAACGAAACGAATCGATCGGTTGCCGGTCGAAATGGATGGTGAAATTTACTATATCCCGATTGGCGACATTCTCTATGTACACCGAGAAGAAAATTGGACGAAGATTGTTACGCCCACGCGCGATTATGAAACGCGCATGACATTGAAAGAACTCGAGAATAAATTGACCCATTTATCGTTCTTTCGCATCCATAAAAGTATTCTCGTGAACCTCGTGCATGTCAGTAGTTTGACGCCTTGGTTCAACGGAGCGTATCAGTTAGAAGTCGATCAACGGCCGGAGAAATTGTCAGTTAGCCGAAATTATGTAAAAGAATTACGCCAACGCCTCGAAGGATAAAAAATCTCGTAACATGTTAATCTCTCGGAGTGCATCTCACTTCGCGATTCTGACATGTTGCGAGATTTTGTCATGATTTGGACACCTTTCTATTATAGTTAATGTAAGCGTTATCACTTTAAGGGAGGTTTACAAGCAATGATTACATTTTTATTTTCTATCGTATTATTAATCGTTGGCTATTTTACGTATGGTAAGTACATCGTCAAAATGTTCGGCGTCAAGGAAGAACGTGCGACACCTGCGTATACGAGCGCAGATGGAGTCGACTATGTGCCGATGAGCACTAGCAAGAACTCGTTGATTCAATTACTAAATATCGCAGGTGTAGGCCCGATTTTCGGACCGATTATGGGTGCGTTATACGGACCCGTCGCATTTATCTGGATCGTTGTTGGAGCGATTTTCGCAGGCGCTGTACATGATTATTTGACTGGTATGATTTCTATCCGAAATCGCGGAGCACACTTGCCTGAACTGGCAGGAAAATTCCTCGGGAAATTTATGAAACATGTCGTCAACGCTTTTGCCCTTTTATTACTCGTTCTAGTCGGTACGGTATTCGTTTCGGCACCAGCAGGATTGCTGTACAACCTAATGAATGGTTGGATGGCTCTAGGAATCATTTTAGCACTTATTTTCCTTTATTATATTTTGGCCACACTATTACCGATCGATAAGATCATCGGTCGTTTCTATCCAATCTTCGGTGCACTACTTGTAATTAGTGCAGTTGGCATCGGTGGCATGATGGTCATCAAAGGTGTACCGATTCCGGAATTGACATTTGCGAACTTACATCCAGATAATATTCCGATCTTCCCGTTATTATTCTTGACGATCTCGTGTGGAGCGCTATCTGGTTTCCATGCGACGCAGTCCCCGATTATTTCCCGGACAACGAAGAATGAAAGCCAAGGTCGCAAAATCTTCTACGGCATGATGATCGCAGAAGCCGTTATTGCGATGATTTGGGCAGCAGCTGGTATGGCGTTGTTCAACGGTGTGACGTTAAGTGAATTGCTTGCAGCTGGCGGACCGGCAGTGATTGTAAGCGAAGTATCCATCACGATGCTTGGTGCTGTCGGTGGAACACTTGCAGTGATTGGTGTCATTATCTTACCAATCACTTCAGGCGACACAGCATTCCGTAGTGCACGTATGATTATTGCAGACTATATCAAGTACCCGCAAGCTAAAGTCATGAGCCGTCTAGTGATCGCGCTTCCGATGTTTGCTATCTCGATTGCGTTGACTCAAATAGATTTTAATATTCTATGGCGCTACTTCTCTTGGGCGAATCAGTCTACAGCCGCCATTGCATTATTCGTCGGTGCGATGTATCTCTTCATTGCCGGTAAGAACTACTGGGTCGCACTTATACCCGGAACGTTCATGCTGATGGCGACAACGACGTATATACTAAACGCAGCCATTGGATTCGGCTTACCGATGAATGTTGCCTTAATTGGAGCGACTGTCATCTCGATTTTCCTAGTAGCCCTATTCTTCAACGCGGCAGTAAAAGCTCGAGCTGCACAGCTTCCATTAGAGGAAGATATTACGAACTGGGATTCTACAACAACGACTTAATACGATATAATGACAACCTGTTGAGCTTCGGTTCAGCAGGTTTTTCTATGTAGATTTATTTAGAGATTCTAGTTGTGATACACTATTTCTATAGAGAAAATCTAGTTTACACGAATGAAGAAAAATTACATAATAAGCATCTATATTACAAGTTAAATAACTTAAGTAACTAATAGTGTAAATATACACTATTGATGTAAAGGAGGAATAAAACGTTGAATAAGCAGACGGTTATGGACTTAGTATCACCCCGCTTGAAGTTAATTCGAACAGAAATGGACTATACGCAAGATCAAATGGCAGAGATTATAGGTATCTCAAAAAAGACGTTAGTGCAAGTAGAGAAAGGTCGCCAGGAAATTAGTTGGGCTACGACAGTAGTGGTTTGTGCATTATTTCGCGAGAGCGCCCTATTGCGATCGGTCATGGGAGAAGATCCAATTGAGTTGGCTGAAATCGCAGTACATGCAGAGATTCACTCGCGAGAAACCGCTGCGAGTGCGTCGATTAATTGGTGGACGGAGATCGGACAATGGCAGCAATATAAATTGCAACAACATACCGCAGGTGGACATTATCGCATAATTGGAGCGGATCATAAGCGTTTATTTAGTACGGGAGATCGTGAAAAAGCTTTAGCTGAATTCAAAAAATATATGGACATGCTCTAACTATTATATGAAAATAACATATGAAAAACAGATAAAAACCGGCTGTACTCTTTTAAGAGTGAGCCGGTTTTTCCACGTGAAATGAAAATTTTTGAGTGGTTGTACATATGCCTTTTTCGTATGTTCGCTCTTCAAATTTTACGTGATCTTCGCTATCTATTGTCAGCACCGTCGTGCAACGTGTGCCATAGTCTTTTGACGCGATAAATATCGAGGACAGCAAACTTTCGAGATCTTCACCGACGCCAGTATCAGGCAGTTGTTCGGTCGGAAATCGCTCCGCTCGTTGCATCATACCGAATAATACATCCGGATTGACCGTCTCCGTTTGCTTCAAATATTCCGCCAACAAAGCCTTCGTTTTATCCACTTTAGGCCACGGAGTATTCAGAAAGGCATTACTTAGACCGTGTGTGCCATGGGTTAGCTGTTGGATCGATTGCTCGATGTTCGAATAATACAACATCTCTTTAGCTGACCCGGCCAGTACGTTGCAGCCAGCGTAATCCTCTCGGTTTGCATGCAGTTGCTCCATGAACGCACGTGCCGATAGCTCCGATTGTAGATAGGAAGAGACGATGTGACCGCGTGAGAGTTTACCTGTTTCCGGTCGTGTGAAGTCACGATAATTTGTCAGTGCAGCGACTTTCCCTTGTTTCGTAATACCGAGCCACGTGCCCATTTGTTCGAGATCGCGCCCAGCTAAAATGTCTGGATGATCGCTCCAGAAGTTGGCGGGTGCTGTCGGACGTCCGTACGCTTCATCTCGGTTCGCCATCATGACGAGTTGATACTTTGGATGGCTTTGCAATTGAAATGCCAGTAAACACATAATGTCACCCCGTTTGTGTATGTATAAAGTCAGTGTATCACGTGCGAATTTGTTTGGCGACTGTATGATAATGCTGTAAACAAGGCCAACAAACAAAATCAGTTATTGTTTGCTACGCTATTGAAGTCAAGAAGTATACGAGGTATCATAGATCATAGTAGATAAACAAATGACAGCTTTGTTTGTTAGGGCTGAAAATATAGTAGGAGTGTGGACTGTATGGAGTTTACGGAAACGTTCTGGGATGCTTCATTAACGGAATTAAAGCAAGGATATCTAGAAAATTCTACATCGTACGATTGTTTATTATGTGGTAAACGAATCGAAAAAGGTGTGATATACCCGTACGAAAATGCGTTGTATGAAGCGGAGCGATTTATGCATGTGCATATCGAACATTCGCATCAGTCGGTATTTGCGTATTTGCTTGAACTGGATAAGAAGTGGTCAGGGATTACCGATCATCAAGGTGATTTATTGCGTTTATTCTATCAAGGGAAAAGCGATAAAGATATACAAGAAGAACTGGAGATTGGCAGTGCGACGACTGTGCGACATCATCGCTTTGCGTTAAAAGAAAAAGAACGACAGGCGAAAGTGTTCCTGGCGATGATGGAGTTATTGAAAGAACGTGATTCGTACGAGCAGGCGTTTATTCCACCACATAAAGCATCTCAACTATTCCACGATGATTACTTGGTGGCCGAGGATGAGCAACAAGCGGTACTGCGGACGTTTTTCCCTGAAGGAACCGATGGCCAGTTAAAAGAGATGCCATCGACGGAAAAACAGCGGCGGATTATTGTTCAGGAAATTAGTAAGCGCTTTGACGGAGATATTTCGTACAGTAAGCATGAGATGAATGATCGACTTTCCGAAATCCATGAAGATTTCATTACGTTACGGAACTATTTAACGGAATATGGTTATTTCGGTCAGACCCGCAATGGCAGTCAATATTGGCTGAAGTGAGTGGTTTGCGCGAAACGTTTCAGGTTTAGAAATGGCGGTGGTGGGAAGACTAGGAGTAATCGCGAAAGGAGCGGAAATAAATGACTGCAAAAGACACAGTACAGAAAATCTTAGATGAAAGCATGATCGGAACGATGGCAACGGTGGACAACAATAAACCGTACAGCCGGTATATGACATTCATGAGTGATGGTTTGACTTTGTATACACCTACTAATAAACAAACCGAAAAGGTAGATGAGCTCGAAGATAATCCGTATACGCATATTCTTCTTGGCTATGAAGGTGAAGGATTCGGTGATGCGTTTGTCGAGTACTCGGGTCGAGTCACCATTTCCGATGACGACAGCTTGAGAGAGAAAATCTGGAACGATCATATGAAGGCATGGTTTGACGGTCCTGAAGATCCGAATCTAGTTATTTTAAAAATTGAACCCGAGTCGATTCGTTTGATGAATAAATCGGGCCAACCCCCTGAAGATATTTCCCTGTAAATAATTACTATACTGTGAAAGTATACCTGAATAGTATATCCCGAAAGTGAGAGGTCGCACTCTGATTTTCGGGATATTTTTGTCTAGTTGGAGAATTCACCACAAGTATGCGCAAATCCCGTGAATTACCATTGCTTGAACGCAATAAATGAGGGTATACTACTCATAAGAACACTTGTTCCTTTGAGAGGTGAATGCTAGATGAAGCCATTACCGAATAGAAAAATTGCGTGCCTCGATATGCGCAGCTTCTACGCGAGCTGTGCTGCGGCAATGGAAGGACTCGATGTAATGGAAGTGCCGATTGCGATTGTCGGCAATATCGAAAGAAAAGGCGGTGTCGTACTGGCTGCTTCACCGCCATTGAAAAAACGATTTGGCGTGAAGACCGGTATGCGACTATATGAGATTCCGGACGATCCAAGTATTCATTTAATTGAACCGAAAATGCAGTTTTATATCGATGTGTCGATGGAATTAACGAGGTTGTTGAACCGCTATGTGCCAAAAGAAGCGATTCATGTGTACAGTATCGATGAGAGTTTCGTCGACTTTACGGGTACGGAAAAGCTGTGGGGACCTCTTGAGACGTTGATTTTCCGAATTCAGGATGAGTTGTACCGACAATTCGAGTTGCGTTCAGCGTGCGGAGTCGGGCCGAATATGCTGCTGTCGAAGCTTGCGCTGGATCTAGAAGCGAAGAAAACCGGGATTGCGCATTGGACGTATGAAGACGTGCCAAAGAAGCTATGGCCTATTGCTCCGCTTCATAAAATGTGGGGCATCGGCAAGCGAGTGGAGCGAACACTGGAAGATATGGGCATTTATTCAGTCGGTGATCTCGCGCACACGCCGCTTGAGAATTTGGAGAAGAAGTTCGGTGTGATGGGCAATCAACTATATTATCATGCGCACGGTATCGATTATTCCGACCTCGGTTCCGTGTTGATCGAGGGGCAAGTGAGTTACGGCAAAGGCCAGACGTTGTTGCGCGATTACACGAAGACTGACGAAGTGTTAGCTGTTTTGCTTGAGATGTGTGAAGATACAGCGATGCGCGCGCGGCTTGCGAAAAAGAAAGGGCGCACGATTACATTGTCATTCGGTTATTCAAAGCACGCACTCGGTGGCGGCTTTACGCGTCAGAAAACGTTAGCGGAAGCGACGAATGAAACGATGGCAATTTATCGTGCCTGCCGAGAACTGTTTGAGACGTTCCATGACGGGCGTCCCGTGCGCCATATTTCCGTCAACTTGTCGAATCTTGAAGAACATGACAGTTTTCAGCTCAGTTTATTCGAACCGATGAACTGGAAGCAACAGAAGCTCGGTCAGGTGATGGATGAAATTCGCGTGAAGTATGGATCTGCCGCGATTCTTCGTGCAGTGTCCGTTACGCCAGGCGGTACAGCGTATAGAAGGAATCAATTAATCGGTGGTCACTATAAATGAAAACCAGTCGAATGAAGTCGTATCATCTCGCTATTATAGAAAGGATTTAGTTCAAATGCTGAAATATCCCAGTCCCGGAACTTTCGATATGCTAGAAGTTTTGCTAAACTCAAATAGCGAGCATGGTAAAAAATGCTGCAAGAGAAGTGGTGCAGAACAAAGGAGGAAAGCCAGTGAAAGTATTACTGGATTTACGCTGGTTTTTTTCTGAGAGAAAAAAACAATACAGCATAGGGATCACAGCCCTGATGATTGTTGCGTTACTGCAACTGGCACCGCCGAAAATTATCGGCTTTATTGTCGACGCGGTGGCGAAAGATGAATTGACCGCGGAGATGCTGACGCGCTGGATGATTATTCTGGCAGTAGCGGGAATCTTGATGTATGTCTTGCGCTATATTTGGCGCGTGATGATATTTGGCTCATCGGTATACCTCGCACGCGTCATGAGAGAGCGTCTATTTACACACTTCACGCGCATGTCGCCTTCATTTTATCAACGACGACGTGTGGGAGATTTAATGGCACACGCAACGAATGATATCAATGCGGTGCAACAAACGGCGGGGTCAGGAATTCTGACACTTTTCGATTCCATTTCGACAGGCGGTTTCGTCATCTTGATGATGGCGTTTTCGATTAGTTGGAAGTTGACACTAATCGCTCTTTTACCGATTCCAGTGATGATCATCCTGACAAGTTATTATGGACGATTATTACGTAATCGATTCCGCGTGGCGCAGGAAGCATTCTCTGATTTGAACGACAAAGCACAAGAGAGTATCTCGGGTATTAAAGTGCTGAAGACGTTCGGTCAGCAAAGAGAAGATGTCGAATCGTTTACGAAACGTTCGGAACAAGTCGTCAAGGAAAATATGCGCGTGGCGAAAGTGGATGCGTTGTTTGACCCGACGATTGCAGGGATTTTTGCGATCTCATATGTGCTATCCTTTTATTTCGGCACACGCTTCATTTTATCAGGTGAGTTGTCGATCGGGGATTTGGTTGCGTTCACTTCTTATTTGGGCCTGTTAACATGGCCGATGCTAGCAATTGGTTTCTTGTTCAATATTGTTGAACGAGGAAATGCATCGTACAGCCGAATCCAGGATTTACTTTCGGTTGAGCCAGGCATCCAAGATCGTCCGAATGCGGTGAGTCAATTGCCGCAAGGAGATATCGTCTTTGATATCGATACGTTCAAGTTCCCAGACGATAAGCGGGCATCACTGCGTAATTTACACTTTACGATCAAGCAAGGAGAAACACTTGGCGTGATCGGAAAGACCGGTTCAGGGAAAACCGCGATTCTCAAATTATTAATGCGAGAATTCGAAGGGTATACAGGAAAAATTACGTATGGTGGCATTCCGATTACGCGGTATAAGACGGAATGTTTGCGCCAAGCAATCGGTTATGTGCCGCAAGACCATTTCTTGTTCTCGACAACACTTGGTGAAAATATTGCCTTTACAAACCCGAAAATTGATCCAGAGAAAATTGTGGCGGCTGCGAAATCTGCCCATATTCACGAGGATATTCTGACGTTTGAAGAAGGCTATGAAACGATGGTTGGAGAACGTGGTGTATCGTTATCCGGTGGACAGCGTCAGCGCGTGTCGATTGCACGTGCGTTGCTCATGGATCCGGAGCTATTGTTGCTGGATGATTCATTATCCGCAGTAGATGCCCGGACGGAAGAAGCGATTCTTCGTTCATTGAAAGAAGAAAGAACGGGTAAGACGACCATTATTACGTCGCACCGATTAAGTGCTATTCAGCACGCTCATCAGATTATTGTTCTCGATGAAGGCGAAGTCGTCGAAATTGGCGACCACGACAGCTTACTCGCACAAAACGGGATGTATAAAGAAATGTACGATCTGCAACAGCTAGAGTCGATCGTAGAGCAAGGGGGCGGCGCAGATGAATAACAAACAGAAGATGTCCGCCAGAGATCAGTTCAAAACGTTCATGCGGCTAGCGAAATACGTTTTGCCGATGAAGAAAAGTGCACTGATTGCGATTCTATTATTGCTGTTGACGGTGACATCGACGATTCTTGGGCCCTTAGTGATCCAGCGATTCCTCGATGACTATGTCGTACCACTAGACTTCCCAGTGAAAGAAGTATGGATCATTGCACTCATTTACATCGGGCTACAACTCGTCAACATTGTCGGGTCGTATTTCCAAACATTGCGATTCCAGGAGCTCGCACTCTCAATTATCCAGCAAATCCGGATCGATGCATTCTCGAAAGTCCAGAAGCTTGGACTACGGTATTTCGATCAGACACCTGCTGGCGGAATCGTTTCACGTGTAACGAATGATACAGAATCGATTAAGGAAATGTTCGTCAGTGTGGCGGTTACGTTCATGCAGGCGATCTTTGGAATTGTCGGCGTCTATATTGCGCTCTTCACGCTGGACGGGAAACTTGCGCTTTATACGCTGATCCTATTGCCGCTATTCGTAATTCTTGTATCGGTCTATCGCTATTATAGTGCAGACTTCTATCAGGATATAAGGGAACGGCTCAGTCAGCTGAATGCCAAAATCTCCGAGTCATTGTCTGGTATGGACATGATTCAGGCCTTTCGCCAGGAGAAGCGCTTGTCTGAAGAGTTTATTGAAGTCAATGAAGGGCATTACCGCGTCGGATTGCGAAATATTCGTTTCGACAGCTTGATGCTTGGGCCATTCATCGACTTGATGTATGCAGGTTCGATCGTTGCAGTACTCAGTTATTTCGGAACGGCATCGCTTACGTCGGTCGTCGACGTCGGGATTATTTATGCGTTCACTACATTGCTAAGACGTCTATTCCAGCCGATTAATCAAGTCATGCAACGTTTGTCGATGTTCCAGCAAGCGATCGTATCCGCGTCACGTGTCTTTGATCTGATCGACAACTCAGAAATTGAGCCAAAGCAAAAAGCACTATCTGATCAGAAAATCCAAGAAGGTACAATCGAATTCCGTAATGTGACGTTTAGTTATGATGGCAAAAATGATGTATTGAAAGATATTTCCTTTACCGCGAATGCAGGCGAAACAGTCGCACTCGTCGGTCATACAGGAAGCGGAAAAAGTTCGATCATCAATCTATTCATGCGTTTTTATGAATATGAGCGTGGCGACATCTTCATTGATGGCATATCGCTAAAAGAGTATCCGATAGAAGAATTGCGAAAAAAAGTAGGACTCGTCCTGCAAGATCCGTTCATGTTTTATGGTGATGTCGCAAGCAACATCCGATTGCATAACGAAGAGTTAACAGATCAAGATGTGCGAGAAGCTGCAGAGTTCGTCCAAGCGGATCACTTTATTGAAGAGTTGCCGAACGGCTATGAACAAAAAGTGACAGAACGCGGTTCGACGTTATCGAGTGGACAGCGTCAGTTGATCGCTTTCGCCCGGACGATTGCCATGAACCCGAAAGTTCTGGTACTCGACGAAGCAACAGCGAATATAGATACAGAAACGGAAGTTGCGATCCAGAAGAGTTTAGAGAAGATGCGCGAAGGTCGTACGACGATAGCGATTGCTCACCGTTTAAGTACGATTGCGGATGCAGAATTAATTCTTGTACTCCACCACGGCGAAATCGTCGAACGCGGGACACACGCGGAATTGCTTGCGCAAAAAGGCTTATACTACACGATGTATGAATTGCAAAACGGCGCGCAAGCGTAAGTTTCCGTGATTGTCAAAAAGATTTCACAAACAAATGGAGCGTAATCTAGCCTCTTGTTTGGTACGATAGAGTGGGAATGTTGGCGTCCGCCGGCATTCTACTTGTCCTACTGTTAAAGGAGGAATTTTGTTGGGGACGGATGTTAATATTTTCTTTGCGTTTGGAGCAGGTTTCCTGAGTTTTATTTCTCCATGCGTACTGCCACTATACCCGGCCTTTATATCGTATATCACCGGCATGTCACTAGATGAACTCGGAGATAAGAAAAAAGGAATGAACCGTGCGGGCATGTTGCACACGTTGTTCTTCTTACTTGGATTCTCAATTGTATTCATTATTTTAGGATTCAGTACGTCCTTTATCGGGTCCATCTTCTTGCAATATCAAGATTTAATTCGTCAGGTAGGCGCGATTTTCATCATCATCTTCGGACTGATGACGATTGGATTATTTAAACCAGAATTTCTCATGCAAGAGAAAAAGCTACAATTTAAGAATCGTCCCGCGGGTTACTTCGGTACGGCGCTGATCGGTCTAGCATTTTCTGCTGGATGGCAGCCGTGTATGGGGCCAATCATCGGTGCCATCATCTATCTGGCTGCGACAAATCCGGCATCTAGTATGTTGTATATGATGCTCTACGTACTGGGTTTCGCGATTCCATTCTTCTTCTTGTCATTCTTCATCACAAGAATTGGCTGGATCCGCAAACACAGTATGAAGATTACGAAAGTAGGCGGCTACTTGATGATCGTCTTCGGTATCATACTGTTCTTTAACGGAATGGTCTATTTCACAAGTTGGCTCAGCCCCATTTTTGGCGACTTCCAAGGCTTTTAATGTAAGCTGGTAAGCAGAAAAGAGGTGTATGATGAAAGAAATTACTTCTTTTGACGAATGGCAGCATGTATTGAATGAGACGCCACAGTTTCTGTTGTTCGTGAAGACGAATAATTGCTCCGTCTGTGAAGGGCTTTATCCGCAAGTGGCGGCACTTGAAAGTGAGTATCCATTTGACTTCTATCGGGTGAACGCAGCAGAAGTTCCAGAAATGGCTGGACAATTATCACTCTTCACGGCACCGGTCGTCTTGTTATTTAACGAACAGAAAGAGTTGACGCGTTTCGCACGGATTATTCCAATGAATGATTTGAAGAAACGTCTCGATGAGCTGGTGCAGTGGGGGAACGTAGATGCATAAGATTCAAGAACTGATAGATTATGTCTTCACAACTATTCCTTCGATTTACTTAATCATCGGTTCGACGGTAATTTTCGTCGTCATGACGACAATTGTCTACACGATGCGAGCGAAGGCGTCGAACAAGCCGATTGTGGCGAAGAAAATCATCTTACCGCCACTGTTCATGTCGACGGGAATGTTCATGTTCTTATTCGACGAATTCCGCGTGCCATGGACACAAGTGCTCGAGGCGAGTCTCGTAGGGATACTATTTTCTGCGTTTTTGATTTACACGACAACGTTCGAGATTAAGAACAACAGGATCTATATGAAGAAGTCGAAAGCATTCCTGATCATCTTGCTCGGCCTGCTAGTCATTCGCATGGTCGGCAAGATCGTCCTCAGTAACACGATCGATATCGGTGAGCTCGGCGGCATGTTCTTCATCCTCGCATTCTCGATGATTCTGCCGTGGCGAATCGGTATGTTGGCGAAGTTTAAGAAGCTTGAGAAGAGTATAGTATGAAAGAAGTCGTCCTTGTGGCGGCTTCTTTTTTATGTTTGGAAATGAAAATAGAAGGCTGGTATTCGTTTTAAGTAGGGGATTTCGATACCTTGCAACGTAAGGCGTATATACATAGTGTGGGTCGTAGAAGTTAAGAAAGTAAGTAGCTCTGAGGCCCGTGCACTGAAAGTAAGTTTACGGGCTATAATCATCAATGTAAGGATGGCAACGGAAGATGGGGGGCGACTCCCATCTTCCGTTGCCATCCCATGATGTACCTTTATCTGACACAGCTAGTAATCCTAATCTTAAAACCACGCAAAAAAACAGGATGCCTCCTTCACTCGGGGACATCCTGTTTCTATAATCAAGTAAATAAATGCTCATACGGCTGAATATCAATTTCCATCTGGTTCAGCTTCTTACGCAAGAAATTATGGTCGCGCTTTGGCGTAGCCAGAATATAACCTTTGATAATATGATCAAACTCAATAGTTTTAGCGCGGTCTTCTAACGCAATCTCACCGATCTTGGCACCGATCTTCTGCTTCGCCACATCGCGGAACAACTCCGGCACAGGCGTAACCAGTTCGTTGAGCATGCTTTTCGCTTCGTCATTCCATAAATGCAACGACTCATTGACATAGTGCTCTTCCCAATCCAGCGTCGATTTTCCGTCTTCTTTCGGCAATACTTTTAGGAATTTCCGGAACATAAAGAACCCACCGATAGCGAATAAGCCGATCATCACAATACCCCAAAATATAATAAACCACATAAATAGGTCTGGCACGGTTTTTTCACCTCTTCCATTCTACCTTCCATTATAAAAGCAATTGAGAAATATTTCACTAACAAAGTATCCTTTTCGAGATTTCTGTCTATATAGGGGATGAAAGGAGGTGATACACATGGCAGCAGCACTAGAATTCAGTCAGGCTACGGCAAAGATCCACTTTAATGCAGGCGCTAACGAGAAAGGCCACTTCATTCGCAAGATTAAAACGTACAAATTCATCAATGATGATGCAACTCCAGCAAATATGTACACCGCTTTGACACAACTTGCTTCCCTATCAAGCTACCCATTAATTCAGCTCGAGAAAGTTGTAACAGAAGATCTTCATAACTAAAACCGTACAGGAGGAGAGCGCACATGGCAAAAGTATTGGAATTAACTTTTTTAACCGCGGCGAATAAGCCGGTGAAATTAACGGTAGATGAACCGCATGAAGATCTTACGGAAGGGCAGGTCGAAGCCGTGATGCAGCAAGTGATCGCAAGCAATATCTTCCTCATTGAAGAATCTCCACTTGCTACGATCAAAAGCGCACGAATTGTCGCGCGTGATACACAAAACATCGTTAGTCGATAAGGGGTGGCCGGTTTTCAGTTACGTACTGGAAGCCGGCCTTTTCATTGAATGAAAACAGAAGAGGAGGAGTGAACAATGGAGGACTGGCTACAGCTTATACAAGATGTCGGATTTCCGATATTCGTATCGTTTTATCTACTACATCGTTTGGAAATAAAGTTAGAGGCGATTCATGGCGTTCTCTCGGACATCAAAAACAGATGACTTCATAGGAACTTCATGATTCTGACATGATTTAGCCAAAATGCGGGACGCCTTCACCTTGTATGCGTTGTCAACTTTCGTTATGATAAAGTGACTATAACAAGGTGGAGGAATCGAAAATGTATAAAAAGCTTTTGGTACCGTTGACACTTATATTCGTGCTGATGTTGAGTGCGTGTGGTGGAGGTTTTAAACCGGACCATAAATATAAAATAGATTCATTTGAATTTACTAACCAACACAATGAAACGATAACCGACGAAGATTTGAAAGGCTCCGTATGGCTGGCACAGTTCGTATTCACAAACTGTACAACCGTTTGTCCGCCAATGATGAGCAATATGGTGACGTTGCAAGAAAAATTGATAGACAATAAGATCGAGGATTACAATATCGTGTCATTCAGTGTAGACCCGGATGTGGATACACCGGAAGAACTAGCGAAGTATCTCGACATGTTTAGCGCGCCAGATGAAAGTAAGTGGCAGATGTTAACAGGGTACGAGATGAAGACCATTGAAAAAATAGCCGCTTCATCATTCAAACAACTAGTGAAACAAATTCCTAACGACGATCAAGTCATCCACGGCGTTTCATTCGGCTTGGTGAATCAAAACAATGAAGTAGTAAAATTATACGGTGGGAACGAAGATGTAGACTATGATACAATCGTAAAAGACATAAAAGCCCTCATCAAAGAAGGCAAGTAATCACTAAAAGGGGTGAGGCAATGAAGAAATTAAAGAAAAAGAGACTCAGTCGATCGGGACGCGTTATGGTCGCTTTTTTAGTTTTATTAGTACCTGTTGCTGTCACACTCTTTACGATTTCCGCCATTCTTTGGGTGAATTTCGGAAAACACGACACCATTACAGAAACTGCTACAGCGTTATTTCATATTCAAGACCGTAAAACGGGAGAAGCCGTACCACAAGAATTTATTCCAATCTATATCGAAGCAGCAAAAGAATACAATATTCCTTGGACATTACTCGCAGCACACCACCGCATTGAGACTAGGTTCTCTACAATGAAAACCGACGTCTCGCCTGTTGGAGCGGAAGGACCGATGCAGTTCATGCCATGTACGTTCGTTGGCTGGGATTATCCTGGTTGTAAGGAGTTAGGCAAAGGAGAAATTCCTGAACGCGACAAAATCGATCCAGCTGTCATCGAGCAATACGGTGGCTATGGTATCGATGCGAACGGTGACGGAATAGCAGATCCATTTGACATAGAAGACGCCATTTTCAGCGCGGCCCATTATCTATCAGATAGCGGGGCAGCAGACGGGAATATAGAAAAGGCAGTTTTTACTTATAATCATAGCGAACAATACGTAGAAGATGTATTGTGGTATTACCGTGAGTTCGAAGAGCAACGCATAGCATCAGAGAAGCGAGTGAAGAAATAAACGTGGAGCCCACCAAATTTGGTGGCTCTGCGTTTTTTTGTATGTATTTATCAGGTACAATTTAAAAAGCGGGGCGATAGAGCGGTTCCAGGTCGTGATAGAGCGCGTAACGTAATAGTATGAGCGGTTACGGGCTGTAATTGAGCGGTTATCAACTACTATAGAGCGCTTCGCAGCGACCATAGAGCGGTTACGCATGAATATTGAGCATTTAACTGAATGAATAAGCGAAAAAGCGAACTTGTAGGGCATTCATTTACAACCAAAAAAAACGTGGAGATCACCGAATGGCATCTCCACGTTTTGATGTTTAGTTTTATGAAGCTTTGCGCATACTCTTCATAATCAAGCTAACAATGAATACAAGTACAATCGCACCGATTAACGCAGGTAGGAAGTAGAAACTAGAGATCTGTGGACCCCATTCTCCTAATAGTGCACCACCAATCCATGCACCTACAATACCTGCAATGATGTTACCGATAATACCGCCGGGAATATCTTTACCTACAATAAGTCCAGCTAGCCAACCAATGATACCTCCGATAATTAAGAACCATAAAAAGCTCATGTTGCTCATCTCCTTTTCAATATGTTATGTAGCTCTCGCTTAGTATTGGTATTGCCATTTATTTAATACCTCAAACATTTTTCGATAAAAAAAGTTCAGCTAGGGAAAATACCTGCTGAACTTTTAGATGGTTTTATTTAGCTATAATGGTTGCGCCCAATGTGTGTTGGAAGTGGGAGAGAGCCCAGTCGTGACCTGTCGCATTGAAACTTGCGACACCGCCTTCGTGGATGACCATCGTGTAACCGAGGTTGTACGCATCAACTGCAGTATGTAAAATGCAAATATCCGTACAGACACCCATAAGATGGATTTCCGTAATACCGCGGGCACGCAATTGAATATCGAGGTCCGTTCCAGCAAATGCACTGTAGCGTGTTTTATCCATCCAGATGATCTCTTGGTTGTGTTTGGTATACAGATCATGCAGTTTTCCATAAAGATTTCTACCTTCCGTGCCTCGAATGTTGTGAGGTGGGAATAGCTTGCTTTCAGGATGATACGGATCATGTTTTTCATGCAAGTCATTGATGACGAATACCGGCAATTGCTGTTTTAAATAATCTGCTGCTTGATCGACAATATAGTCCTCGAGAGCGATTCCTGGCTCGCCGCAAGTCAATGCACCGTCCTTCGCAACAAAATCTACTGTATAATCTACAATGAGTAACGCTTTCTCCATATAAAACATCTCCTTTTCTTTAGTTTCTCATAGTGGCGGTTCGGTGTCTAAACATATGTAAAGACATCTTTGCCTTCATTAATCTAGATCAAACATAAAATAATTATTTATCGTTTTCTAGAATAACGATATACAATAAATTACATAAACGACATTTCTATACGTAAAAAGTGCGCTATTTGAGAATGATAACTACTAATTGAGAATACTTAACGATATTTCGATTAGTCATAAGCTTTTCTTATGTATACCTATAATTTATATGTATTTTACTATTGCTCTTTGATATACTAAGATGGAATAGAGGAAAGATGTAAACTTTTCGTCTTTCAGTACATAAAGGGAGGAAACATAAAAATGGCAAAAAGCAATTTGCATAATAGCCGTCAGTCTTTCACAGTAAACGACAAGACGTATAACTACTACCGTTTGAAAGCTTTAGAAGAAGCAGGACTAACAAAAGTATCGAAACTTCCTTATTCCGTAAGAGTATTACTAGAATCCGTACTTCGTCAACACGACGGATACGTAATCAAGGACGATCATGTTGAAGATTTAGCTAAATGGGGCACTGTACAAAACGCAGACGCTGAAGTTCCATTCAAACCTTCACGTGTAATCCTACAAGACTTCACAGGAGTTCCTGTTGTAGTAGACTTAGCTTCATTGCGTTCTGCAATGAACGAACTAGGTGGAGATCCAAACGAGATCAACCCTGAAATTCCAGTGGATCTAGTAATTGACCACTCGGTACAAGTAGATAGCTATGGTACGCAACAAGCTCTACAAATGAATATGGAACTTGAATTCGAACGTAATGCTGAGCGTTACCAGTTCTTGAGCTGGGCACAAAAAGCATACGATAACTACCGTGCAGTACCACCTGCAACAGGTATCGTTCACCAAGTAAACCTTGAATATCTTGCAAACGTTGTTCACGCTGTGGAAAACGAAGATGGATCATTCGAAACATACCCAGATACATTAGTTGGAACGGACTCCCACACAACTATGATCAACGGGATCGGCGTACTTGGATGGGGTGTTGGTGGTATCGAAGCGGAAGCAGGCATGCTTGGACAACCTTCATACTTCCCAATTCCAGAAGTTATTGGTGTGAAATTGGTTGGCGATCTTCCAGATGGAACGACTGCAACTGACTTAGCGCTTAAAGTAACTCAAACCCTTCGTGCACAAGGCGTTGTAGGTAAATTTGTTGAGTTCTTCGGCCCTGGTGTTTCTAAATTACCACTTGCTGACCGTGCGACAATCGCAAACATGGCGCCTGAATACGGTGCTACTTGTGGATTCTTCCCGGTTGACGAAGAGTCACTTAATTACATGCGCTTAACAGGCCGTGACGAAGAGCACATTGCAGTAGTCAAGCAATACTTGATCGAAAACGATATGTTCTTTACTCCTGAAAAGGAAGAGCCGTCATTCACTAAAGTTGTAGAAATCGACCTTGGCGATATCGCTGCAAACCTTTCAGGACCAAAACGTCCACAAGACTTGATTCCATTGACTGAAATGCAACAGTCTTTCAAAGACGCAGTTGTAGCGCCAGAAGGAACACAAGGCTTTGGCTTAACTCCAAAAGAGCTTAAGAAAAAAGGTACAATCAAGTTCGAAGACGGACGTAAAGTAGAGCTTAAAACAGGTGACGTTGCGATCGCAGCTATCACTTCTTGTACAAACACATCTAACCCTTACGTCATGTTAGCGGCTGGATTGGTTGCGAAGAAGGCTGTTGAAAAAGGACTTACGCCTCCTGCATACGTTAAAACTTCATTGGCACCAGGTTCAAAAGTTGTTACAGGCTACTTGAATGAATCAGGCCTGTCTGATTACATGGATCAAATTGGATTCAACACAGTAGGTTACGGATGTACTACATGTATCGGTAACTCAGGTCCATTACTTCCAGAAATCGAAAAAACAATTGGTGACGAAGATCTTCTAGTTACATCTGTCCTTTCAGGTAACCGTAACTTTGAAGGCCGCGTACACCCATTCGTAAAAGCGAACTACTTGGCTTCACCTCCACTAGTTGTAGCATATGCACTAGCTGGAACAGTGAACATTGACTTCGCTAAAGATCCAATCGGCACGGACAAAGACGGCAATGACGTATTCTTCAAGGACATCTGGCCTTCTACACAAGAAGTCAACGATGTATTGAACGCGACAGTTACACCTGAGTTGTTCCGTAAAGAATATGCTCGTGTATTCACTGAAAACGAAGCGTGGAATGCAATTGAGACGACTGACGATTCTCTATACAATTTCGATGAGTCTTCAACATATATCCAAAACCCACCGTTCTTCGAAAACCTTTCGAAAGAACCTGAGGATATTCAGCAGCTTAAAGGCTTGCGTGTAATCGGTAAGTTCGGTGATTCTATCACGACTGACCACATTTCACCTGCTGGCGCAATCGGTTTGAACACACCGGCTGGAATTTACTTGCGTGAAAACGGCGTAGAGCCACGTAACTTCAACTCGTACGGTTCACGTCGTGGTAACCACGAAGTCATGATGCGCGGAACGTTTGCGAACATTCGTATTCGTAACCAAATCGCAGCTGGCACTGAAGGTGGATTCACTACGTACTGGCCAAACAAAGAAGTTATGCCGATCTATGATGCAGCAATGAAGTATCAACAAGACGGTACGGGTCTAGCTATTCTTGGTGGTAAAGACTACGGAATGGGCTCTTCACGTGACTGGGCAGCAAAAGGTACAAACTTGCTTGGCATTAAAACAGTTATCGTAGAAAGCTTCGAGCGTATTCACCGTTCGAACCTAGTGATGATGGGTGTACTTCCACTTCAATTCATCAATGGTGAAAACGTTGAGTCTCTAGGCTTAACTGGTGAAGAAGAAATCAGTGTAAATATCGCTGAAGGCGTAAAACCACGTTCAATCCTTAAAGTTACAGCGAAAGCTCCAGACGGCAAGGAAACTGAATTTGAAGTACTAGCTCGTTTCGACTCTGAAGTTGAAGTGGACTACTACCGTCACGGCGGAATCCTTCAAATGGTTCTACGTAACAAATTAGCAGCAAAGTAATACGGAATAAATAATGATGCCCGGCATTGCCGGGCATCTTTTTTGCGTGTTTTACAAGTAGAAGAATGGAGCAATAGTGAAAACCGTCACGCGGGCGCTCTTTAATTCACGTAAAGTGCTCATTGTTCATACGTAACCGCTCTTATCCAACCCGTAAGCGCTCTATCATAGTCTGCATCCGCTCATACTTAGCCCGTAAGCGCTCTATCAGAGTCCGTATCCGCTCATACCCAACTCGTAAGCGCTCTATCAGAGTCCGCATCCGCTCATACTCAGCCCGTAAGCGCTCTATCAGAATCCGTACCCGCTCATACTCAACCCATAAGTGCTCTATCAGAGTCCGCATCCGCTCATACCCAACTCGTAAGCGCTCTATCACAGTCCATATCCGCTTAAACCCAACCCACAACCGCTCATAAAGAGGTCCTAACCGCTCTATAGCAACTAATTAATCGCTCTATCATAACCAACAAACGCGTCTCTCACCATATTTTCCACCCCATCCTAATGTCTATCACAAGCAATCCACTTTCCCATTCGCTATACTAGACCATGAGGTGATTATATGTTTACCAGTGAAAAAGAAATTGAAGTACGATATGCAGAAACCGATCAGATGGGCGTCGTGTATCATGCCAACTACTTAGTTTGGATGGAAATCGGCCGTACTGCGCTGATCAAAGACCTCGGATACGAATACGCACAGCTCGAGCGCGACGGCTACTTAGCGCCTGTAACCGAGCTGTCAGTGAAGTATAAGGCGGCAAGTACATATGGTGAGACCGTTACAGTCAAAACATGGGTGGAGTCTCACGGCAAGCTACGTACGGTCTATGGCTACGAGATCCTACATGCGGATGGATCGATTGCGGCAACGGCTGTTACCGAACACGTAATAGTCAAAAAAGAAAATTTCCGTCCAGTGTCATTACGCAAAGTTCATCCAGAATGGGACGCGGTGTACACGAAAATTCAGCGAGGCGAAAGCTAGTGGCATTCGGAATTAATCGAAAGCAATTAACGGAGTGGAAAAATGCGGTGCAACGTGAGGAAATTGCCTTTTTGACACATTATTGGCTAGACGACCGGTTTCCGACAGTAAACACAGTCACGAAAGCGGGCTGCAGTAATGTGGAAAAGCTCATACAGTGGGGAAAACAGTATGGTTTGCAACCGGAGTGGATCCACGCACGCGAAGAATACCCACATTTTGATCTGCTTGGCGAACGTCAAGTGGAGATTTTAAAGCAAGAAGGGCAATTACATCAATTAACCCAATTAAAAAATGGTAAGCATAACTCTTTATAAGAGTTGTGCTTACCATTTTATTTGTCATTTACGCTACTTGATAGTCAAAGGATAACTCTTCCGTTGACGTATCCACATCAATATGCAGGTCATGTCCATCGAAGAACCATACATCGCGTTCTTCTACGTAATAATGCACACCGTTCACGATAGTTTCGACTACAAGTTCATCTGGTTCTTCTTTCGTAATCCCTATAGAAAAGCCTTCATGCAGCGGGCTTGACCCACCGTAACGCGCGAAAAATTTAACATAATCGCCTGCAACGACTTCCATCTCTTCTTCAAACCATTGAATTGCTTGTTCGGATAGGTGAATATTCATGCTTTATACATCCTTTCCAGTGGAACAACCTATAGCCATTTCACTTTCGGCTCGGTCCCATTTTTAATTCGACTAATATTGTCTCGATGGCGATAAAAAATGAAGAAGCCCATCAATGCGACGACTAAAAATAAGTAAAAGTCGCCACCCATAAAGAAATAAATAAGACAGTATAGTGGTCCCATGACCGATACGATGATGGATGTTAACGATACCATTTTCGTTAGTTTTAACGCAATTAAAAACGTAATGATGACCAATAAGAATATAGGCCAATTATAGCCAAGTAATACCCCGCCAGAAGTTGCAACGGCTTTGCCACCTCGTAGGCCTGCGAAAATAGGGAAGATGTGCCCAAGTACAGCGATGATTCCGAGAATCAACGGATGAATCGCTGTATCGTGAAAAAATGGCAATAACGGCAATAGTACAGCCGCTGTTCCTTTAAAGATGTCCAGCAGTGTGACGACAATGCCAGCTTTTTTTCCAAGTACCCGAAATGTATTCGTCGCGCCCATGTTTCCACTGCCATGCTGTCTGACATCTGTTCCGTAAAAAAGCTTGCCGATCCAGAGTGCGGAAGGGATGGAGCCAAGCAAATAAGCTGCCAGAATGATAACGTAATTTTCCATAGTGAACCCCTTTATGCATGATAAACGATTTTATTATTAGTGTAGCAGATGCATAAGTTCTGGACAATAATAGAATTCTAGAGGAAGATAAAGAACAGCCGAAAAACGGAATTTCCGCATAATACGTTCAGCACGTTGTCATTGTTTGCTCGTTGCATTCCGTACATTTCTTCTATACAATAGGTTGAGCTGAAACAAAACGTTGATTTGACAAGGTTTATCAGAAGATGTATGATTAAAATAACAGAACATTTGTTTGACGGGGGTTTCATTTTGGCGAAACAGAAAATACAAAATACGTATGATGATAGTTCCATTCAAATTTTAGAAGGCTTAGAAGCGGTACGAAAAAGACCGGGAATGTACATCGGTTCGACCGATACGAGAGGTCTGCATCACTTAGTTTATGAAATCGTCGATAACTCAGTGGATGAGGCGCTGGCAGGCTTCGGTAACGAGATTGATGTCACACTCCATAAAGACGGCAGCATTAGCGTACGAGACTATGGACGTGGTATGCCGACAGGGAAGCATGAGTCAGGGAAACCGACTGCTGAAGTTATTATGACCGTATTGCACGCAGGCGGAAAGTTCGGACAGGGCGGCTATAAAACGAGTGGCGGCTTGCATGGTGTTGGGGCATCCGTTGTCAATGCATTGTCCGAATGGCTGGAAGTGACGATCTATCGTGACGGCAAAAAATTTCTTCAGCGCTTTGAGCATGGTGGCAAACCGGTAACAACACTTGAAGAGATCGGTAAAACTAGAGAAACCGGAACGATGATCCATTTCAAACCGGATACGACGATCTTCTCTACGATCAAATATCAATATGACACACTGGCAGAAAGATTGCGTGAGTCCGCTTTTCTATTGAAAGGCTTAAAGATTACACTAAAAGAAGAAGGTACGGACAAGCAAGACATCTTCCATTACGAATCCGGTATCGAAGCATTTGTTGCTTATTTGAACGAAGAAAAAGAAGTACTGCATGACGTAGCGTATCTTGAAGGCGAAGTGGACGGCATTGAAGTCGAATTTGCATTCCAGTTCAGTGATGGCTATGCCGAAACGATTCTTTCATTCGTCAATAACGTTCGAACGAAAGACGGTGGAACGCATGAAACTGGTGCGAAAGCCGCGATGACACGTGTGGTCAATGAATACGCACGTAAAGCGGGCTTGTTGAAAGAAAAAGATAAGAATCTCGATGGCTCAGATATTCGGGAAGGGATTGCGGCCATCGTTTCGGTTCGCATACCGGAAGAAATCCTGCAGTTTGAAGGTCAAACGAAAGGAAAACTCGGTACGAGTGAAGCGCGAACGGTGACAGATGCCGTCATATCGCAAAAAATGCTGTATTTCCTTGAAGAAAATGCGGAACTGAGTGCAAATCTTGTCCGTAAAGCAATTCGTGCCCACCAAGCACGTGAAGCTGCACGAAAAGCGCGTGAAGATGCGCGTTCAGGCAAGAAGCGCAAAAAATCCGATACATTGTTGTCGGGTAAACTGTCTCCGGCACAATCCCGTAACGCAGCGAAGAATGAATTATATCTCGTAGAGGGTGACTCAGCCGGTGGTTCAGCAAAACAAGGCCGCGATCGTACGTTCCAAGCGATTTTGCCGCTCCGTGGGAAAGTCATCAATACGGAAAAAGCGAAACTAGAAGACATTATGAAAAATGAAGAAATCAACACGATTATCCATGCAGTGGGTGGTGGAGTGGGTGCCGATTTCCAAATTGAAGATGCCGCGTACGATAAAATCGTGATTATGACCGATGCTGATACCGATGGTGCGCACATTCAAGTGTTGCTCTTGACGTTCTTTTATCGCTATATGAAGCCGTTAATTGAAGCAGGCAAAGTATATATCGCACTGCCGCCTTTATTCAAAGTATTTAAAGGAAGCGGTAAAAGTGAAAAGCTTGCCTATGCGTGGACGGATGACGATCTAGAAGAAGCAATCGAAAAAGTCGGGAAAGGCTATATGCTTCAACGCTATAAAGGTCTAGGTGAGATGAACGCGGATCAATTATGGGAAACGACGATGGACCCATCGACACGGACGTTGATTCGTGTAACGATTGAAGATGGAGCGAAATCCGAGCGCCGGGTGACCACATTGATGGGAGATAAAGTCGAGCCACGTCGGAAATGGATTGAAGAAAATGTCGATTTCGGCTTGATTGAAGAACATAATATTTTAGACAATGCATATATACATGTTGAGGGGGATACGGAATGACACAGTCAGAAACGTTTCAAGATCTGCCCTTGGAAGAAGTAATTGGTGACCGTTTTGGGCGTTATAGTAAATACATTATTCAGGACCGTGCGATTCCCGATGCACGGGACGGGTTAAAGCCGGTGCAACGTCGTATTTTGTATGCGATGTTCCATGAAGGCAATACACATGATAAAGCATTCCGTAAATCCGCCAAGACGGTCGGTAACGTAATCGGTAACTATCATCCGCACGGTGATACGTCCGTTTATGATGCGATGGTTCGGATGAGTCAGTCATGGAAACTGCGTCATGAAATGATAGATATGCAAGGAAATAACGGTTCGGTCGATGGAGACTCCGCGGCCGCCATGCGTTATACCGAAGCTCGACTTTCTGCTATTGCGAGTGAAATGTTGCGTGATATTCGTAAGGAAACCGTCGATTTTGCCTTTAACTTTGATGATACGGAACTTGAACCTACTGTTTTACCGGGGCGTTTTCCGAATTTGCTAGTAAATGGTTCTACAGGCATCTCTGCTGGTTATGCAACCGATATTCCGCCTCACGCACTGCATGAAGTCATCGATGCGGTCTTACTGCGCTTAAAGAAGCCGGACGTCAGCGTAGATGAGCTCATGACGGTCATTCCTGGACCTGATTTCCCCACAGGTGCAATCATCCAAGGAACAGATGGAATCCGCACTGCCTATCAAACTGGCAAAGGGCGTTTCATTATTCGGGCGTTGTGGGAAATCGAGCAGTTAAAAGCAGGTAAATCTCAAATCGTCATTACGGAAATCCCGTATGACGTCAATAAAGCGAATTTAGTAAAGAAAATGGATGAACTGCGCCATGACCGTCGATTGGAAGGTATTGCGGAAATTCGTGATGAATCCGACCGTACCGGCATGCGGATCGTCGTCGAGTTGAAGAAAGAAATTGACGGCACAGCGATCATGCAGTATTTATTGAAGCATACAGATCTACAGATCACATACAACTTCAATATGATCGCCATTGCAGGCAGACGTCCGATGTTGATGTCACTACCTATGCTTCTGGATGCGTATATTGATCACCAAAAAGACATTATTACACGACGTTCCAACTTCGATATCCGCAAAGCGAAAGAACGACTACATATCGTGGATGGCTTAATGAAAGCTTTATCGATCCTGGATGAAGTCATTAAGACAATTCGCGCGTCAAAAGATAAAAAGGACGCGAAATTGAACTTAATCAATGCATATGAATTCACTGAAGTACAAGCGGAAGCCATTGTTTCCTTGCAATTATACCGATTGACGAACACGGATATTACGGAATTAAAACGCGAAGAACAAGAGCTTCGTGACTTGATTAAAGAATTAGAAGCGATCCTAGCAAGTGAGGCTAAATTGATATCCGTTTTGGTAAAGGAACTTAAAGGGATTCGCAAGCAATTTTCTGAGCCACGTCGTTCGGTCATTGAAGAAAAAATCGAAGAGCTGAAAGTTGATCTCGATATTCTCATTCCGAGCGAAGAAGTCATGGTATCTGTCACAAAAGGCGGCTATGTCAAACGTACAAGCATGCGTTCTTACTCCGCGTCAGGTGGAAAAGGTCAAGAAATGAAGGAATACGATTATAACTTAATCGAATCTGCCATGAATACACAGCATCACTTGCTGTTGTTCACATCACTCGGCAATTACATCTACCAACCGGTCCACGAGCTGCCAGAGATACGCTGGCGCGATTTAGGGCAGCATTTATCCAGCATTTGCGGACTCGAGCCAGGCGAAGAGCTAGTAGACGTGATTGCCCTTGAGAAATTCGATGAAAACAGCAGCGTGTTAACTGCTTCATCCAACGGAAATGTGAAAATATCGAAACTAACTGACTTCCAAGTACAACGATTTAACCGTTCATTCAAAGCGATGAATATCAAAAAAGACGATCGACTCGTAGGTGCACGGGTGATAACGGGTGAAGAAGACGTATTATTAGTTAGTAAACAAGCATATTCTCTACGATTTTCGTTGTCAGAACTTGCCATTACCGGGATCCGGACAGGCGGCGTAAAAGGAATTAATCTGAAGGCTGAAGACGAGCTGGTGGCGTTTGAAGTCATTACCCCACAAACACGCAATATCTTTATTGCCACACAGCGCGGCTCTGTGAAGCGTATGAATATTTCCGAGTTTGAAGTGAATTCTAGAGCGCTTAGAGGCGTAACGATAGTGAAGGAATTGAAGTCTAATCCGCATCGAGTGATTGCAATGAAGACAGTGAAAGACGATGAAGAAATGGTTTTGCTGACAACACGGAATCATAATGTGGAGATTGATCCGATGTCGTTGAAGAATACGACTCGTCAATCCACGGGAAGTGCTGTCGTAGATGAAGCGAAGGACGGCAAAGTTGTCCAAGTGTCTACGGTTAAAAAAGAAAGTAAATAAGTGCATATTCATGGAGCTGTCCGGCTAGTCGAACTATAACGACTTGCTGGGGCAGCTCTTTTTTTTGCGTTTGACGATGAATTTTTCCTACCATACTGCAAAAAAGCGGTGATCGTTCTTCCAAGTCGTGGTGATCTTGCATATTAGTCGGGTGTATGTATGCTAGTCAGAAAATAGCAAAAACGTAAAACGCTGTATTCTTCATGCTTTGTCAGGAGGTATTCTAGCTTTTCCACAGCTAATAACATTAATTACTTACTCTATAAAAGTAAAAATAGTAAAAAGAGTGCTTTGTTATGCTTTTATACAAGTTAGGCAAACAACTAGCACATATGAGAGTGGAGAGGTGAAAAGTAGATGAAATTGGCAAACGAAGAGGTTGTATCGAATTTAGAATTGGATCCATTATTTCATCCACGTACGATTGCGGTTCTGGGAACTTCAGAGAATCCAAATAAAATTGGCTACTTGCAGCTGAAAGCATTACTTGACGGTGGATTTGCAGGAGAAATTTATCCGATCCATCGCAGTGCGCAGCAAATTGCGGACTTAACGTGTTACCCAAGCGTCAAAGATGTACCGAATGAAATCGATCTAGCTATTCTCTGCGTTGGCATTGACCAAGTGGAAAAATGTTTGGTGGAGTGTGGTGAAAGCGGTGTCAAAGCGGCAATCGTCTTTGCTTCAGGTTATTCCGAAATTGGCGAAGCAGGTATCGTAGCGCAACAACGCCTGAAAGACATTTCTGACACGTACAATATTCGCATTATCGGTCCGAACTGTGTCGGCTTACTCAATACAACGAATGGCTTGATGGGAACCTTCTCGCCAGGGTTGACGAATATGCCGTTAAACAAAAAACGGGAAGCGGGCTTTGTTACACAAAGTGGCGCGTTTGGCGTGTTAACGTATATCGCCGCGGCTCAGCAAGGTTTAACGTTCAACTATTTTGTCAGTGTCGGCAATGAAGCCGATGTAGGCTTTGCGGACGTCATGGAATACATGCTGCATGATCCGAACACAACGATCGCAACCGGCTATCTTGAAGGAGAGAAAAACCCTGAGAAGTTACGCGAGTTGGCGAAATTCGCACTTGAGATCAACAAACCGATGGTCGTCATGAAATCAGGACGAAGCAGTGCAGGCAGTCGAGCTGCAGCGTCACACACGGGTTCACTTGCAGGTGCCGACCAAGTATATGACGGATTTTTCAAACAAACCGGTATTGTCCGAGTGGAAGATTATGTAGACATTATTTCATTCTCCAAACTATTCATGTCGAAGAAGATGCCAACAGGAAGAAATGCGGTCATCGTCACAAGCTCCGGTGGAAGAGGAATTAACGAAGCAGATCGCTGTGAATCATACGGTCTAAACATACACCCGCTAAGCGATGGAGTGAAAAAAGAAATAGAGAAAAACATTCCGAGTTATGCAAGCGCTTCCAACCCGATTGATTTGACAGCAGCGGCTTCCATTACGCACCCAGAATTATTTATCGAGCCATTGAAAGTGCTCGTCAACGATCCGGATACGGACATCATCATCTTCTCTGAATTCCCAATGAACTGGGATGAAAACACGCCCGAGCTACAAGAATTTGTACAGCTTTGCGAGAACTCCGATAAGTTCGTTCTCGTGACGACGTTCCCGCTTGAAGGCATGTCTGTTCCGAAAGGCGTCGGATATCTAGAAGATCACGGTGTCGCGTTCGTGCGAGGCGATATGAACCCAATCCGCTCACTAGCTAAGCTTGTCGAGTATAGGGAAGCTTACGAGAAAGCAAAGAAACAGCGAATGCAAGCTGAACCTAAGAAAATCAATAAAACGAACATCCGTCATCTATTACTGGAAAACCAGACGTTAAGTGAGTCGCAGTCGAGCGAAATTTTGAATGAATACGGAATTCGCACAGCAAAACGCGCCATTGCACAGACTTCAGAAGAGGCTGTAGAATTTGCGGCTACGATCGGCTATCCCGTCGTGTTGAAAATCGATTCGCCTGATATCCCACACAAAACAGAAGTAGACGGCATCCGCTTGAATGTGAACAATGCAGAAGAAGTCAGAAAAGCGTTTGATGAAGTCTATCAAAATGCCACTCGAAACTGTCCACACGCGACGATCCACGGCGTGTCCGTGCAAGAAATGTTAGCTGAAGGCGTGGAAGTCATTGTAGGCGTCACGAATGATCCGACGTTCGGTCCGGTCATTATGTTCGGTCTCGGAGGGGTATTCGTCGAAGTGTTCAAAGATGTATCGTTCCGCGTAGCACCGATCACAAGACAAGACGCGATCGATAAGATGGAAAGTCTAAAAGGCTATGAACTATTAAAAGGTGTCCGAAATAAAAAGCCGGTCGACAAGGAAGCCATTATCGACGTGTTGCTAAAAGTATCCGAATTGATTCAAGACTATTCGAATGAAATCAAGGAAATTGATATTAACCCGCTCATCGTCTATGAAAATGGCATTGTAGCGGCAGATGCATTGATCATCACAAAGTAACAGGAGGATGGAAAATGGACTTAGATAAAAGCGTCATTGGTTTAACGAGTACAGAATACGTCTTTGAAGTAGAAAGTCGGCATGTCGGCCAATTTGCTGCGGCAATCGGAGACGACCATCCACTCTATTCGGATGAAAATTACGCCAAGCAATCGGCTTACGCAGGATTAATCGTGCCACCTACATTCCCGATTGCGATGAACGACGGCAAGACTAAAATGCCACTAGATCTCGACCAGCGTAGAATGTTGCACGGCGAGCAGGAATTCATCTACTACAAACCAATCCGCATAGGCGATCGACTGCGTTGTCAGATCAAAGTACACGATCTGTATGACAAAGAAGGCAAAAGCGGCAAGATGCAGTTTTTAAAGCTTGATACCGAAATGAAAAATGAAACAGGCGAATTGGTCTGTATTAGCCGAATGAATATCGTCTATCGCGCATTAGCGAACTAATGGAGGGACCTCATATGATCAAAGATTGGGTGTTGGAAGAACTAACCGTTGACCAAAAACTTGAACCGATGGTGAAGCCGCCGATTACGAAAGTGCAGCTCGCTCAATATGCAGGTGCATCCGGAGATTTTAACCCGTTGCACCTCGACGATGACTTCGCCCAAAAAATCGGCATGGACGGTGTCATCGCACACGGCATGCTGGTGATGGGTTTCCTTGGTGAGTACGTCATGAAAATTGCCGGTCAAGAAGCACGGATCGCAAATATAAACATGCGTTTTGGCAAAATGACTGTACCGGGTGATGAAATACGCTGCTCGGGTATAGTCGAACGAACATATGAAGAAGAAGGCAAGCGGTGCATTGCACTGGAACTGACAGCCGAGAAAATATCGGGCGAAGTGGTTGGATCAGGCAGCGCCATCTTACAACTAACATAATCGCCATCGTGAAATAGGAGGAATAGAACTATGGGAATTATTAAAGATCGCTATGCCATTGTAGGCGTAGGTGAGAGCGAACGCTCAAGAAAATCGGGGACAACGCCTCTTCATTTAGCACTCGATGCTGCCAAAGCAGCGATTAAAGATGCCGGTTTGAAAGCGACGGACATCGATGGATTTATGAACTATAACGAAGGAGATTCCTGTACGTCTCACCAGCTAGCAACGTATCTTGGTGTACGACCGAAATACGTCAAAGATATCCAAGGTGGCGGAGCGAGTACCGAGATGCTGATCGCCGATGCGGTGGCGCTCATTGAAGCAGGCCAACTGAACACAGTATTGATCTATCGTTCCATGAACGGAAGCTCCGGAACACGTGTAGGCCGAGGGTATGACCCGGATATGCTGCAAGGGGCACTAGCTGGCGGAAGTTTCGTTATTCCATACGGATCAGCGAGCCCATCGCAATGGTTCGGCATGTACGCGACGCGTCACATGCATGAAACAGGTATTACGAAAGAACATCTCGGACATGTCTGCTTGAGTTTCTATGAGCATGCACAACGTAATCCGAAAGCGTTTCTGCACGGTAAACCGTTAACGATGGAAAACTATCTCGCTACACCGGATATTAGTTCTCCATTCAATATCCATGATTCATGCCTCGAGCTCGATGAAGGCAATGCGATCATCGTCACTTCTGCTGAAAAAGCACAAGACTGTACGTCAAAACCCGTCTATATCATGGGTATGTCTGCACGCCAATGTCACCCACACGCGCACTACTGGAATGATATTGATCAAGTCGCCTCCGATTATGTAGCGGAAGAGCTCTACGAAAACGCGGGTGTCACACCAGACGATATCGACGTGGCTTCCATCTATGACTGTTTCAGCTGGGTTGTAATGCGACAGCTTGAAGCCTATGGATTTGCGAAACGCGGAGAAGTAGGAGATTTCGTTGCAGAGGGCAACTTAAAGATGGGCGGGAAATTGCCAACTAACACAGCGGGCGGCATGTTGTCAGAAGGATACACGCATGGAATGAATAATGCGATTGAAATCGTCAGACAGCTACGCCATGACTATGAAGGAACCGACCGCCAAGTAGAAGACTGCAAGATCGGTATTTGTACCGGTTGGGCGGGACCCGATATTGCAGGCGCCATGATCTTACGAAACTAGGAGGAATAACTATGACACAAGCAACGACGGCTTACCAAAAACCGATTCCATTAAAGGATCTAGATAATGCTCCGTACTGGGACGCGGCAGACCAACATCAACTGGCTCTGCAAAAATGTGATGACTGTCAAGCCTATTCACAACCACCAGGCCCTACGTGCGCCAAGTGCGGAAGTGCAAATGTCCGCTTTGAACAGTTGGGCGACGACATTACAGCTACTGTCTATTCGTATGTAGTGTCCTACCGTCCATTCCTACCGGGCTTCCAAGATGAGTTGCCAACCATTATCGCACTCGGACAACTCGATCAAGTACCGGAAGTGAAAATTATGGGCAACATCTTGAAGTGCGAGGAAAAAGATTTACAGATCGGCATGCCTATTCGCATGACATGGGTCGATATTACAGAAGACCGTGCATTGCCACAGTGGATTCCGGCTACCAACTGATCGATGGATGAGATAGAAAGGATGAGCGAGTATGGATTTCTCTTTTACGAAAAAAGAAGAAAAATTTAGAACCGAACTACGAACATGGCTTGAAGCAAACCTACCTGAAGGATGGCTAGAAGGTAAGCGCGACTTACCAGAAGACTTGGATGAATATTCCCGTGTGTTACGCGCATGGCAACATACATTGTACGAAGGCGGATGGGCAGCCATCGCCTGGCCGAAAGAATACGGTGGACGCGGCGCTAGCCTCATGGAAGAAATCATCTACCATCAGGAAATGGTACGTGTCAAAGCACCGCCACTCATCAACTATATCGGGATCCATATGGTAGGCCCTACGTTGATCGACATTGGAACGGATGAACAAAAAGAGAGATATTTGAAGAAAATCTTGACGGGTGAAGAAATATGGTGTCAGGGCTATTCAGAGCCGGGCGCAGGGTCGGATTTAACAGGCCTGAAAACACGTGCGGTAAAAGACGGCGATCACTGGCTCATCAATGGCCAGAAAGTCTGGACAAGTTTTGGTCACGTGGCGGATAAATGTTTCCTACTGACACGAACGAGTACGCACCCAGAAAAGAAACACCGCGGTATTACGGTGTTCATGATGGATATGCACCAGCCGGGCGTCGAAACACTGCCGATTGTTCAGATGGACGGACATTCAGAATTTAACGAAGTGTATATGACAGATGCTGTAGCGACGGATGCGGATATCGTCGGACAAGTGGATTCAGGCTGGCATGTATTGATCGCTTTGATGCTTCATGAGCGCACGGGGATCGGGGCAGAACTCTTCACACTCGAAAAACAATTCAACGATACGGTGGAACTGGCACAGCAGTATAAAGTGAATGGCAAACCATTGATCGAAAATCCTGCCATCCGACAAAAATTGGCGAGTTTCTACGCTCGCGTACGTGGATCACTCTTGAATTACTATAAAAACTTGACGACTACGATCAAGAACGGTCAGCCTGGTGCGGAAACATCCATCGATAAGTTGGTCGTAACCGAGCTGAACCAAGCACTTTCGGCATTCGCAGTGGAAATCCAAGGACATCAGGGCGTGTTAGTTGATAAAGACGCTGTAGCCGATCCGAAATGGCAGCATTTATTCCTAGCCTCATTCGGACAGACAATCGGTGGCGGTACGAGTGAAGTACAACGCAATACGATTGGCGAGCGGGTACTGGGATTGCCAAAAGACATGGGACGTTAATAGAGTAGGAGGGATGAAATATGGACTTTTCATTAACAGAAGAGCAAGAAATGTTTCGTGGACATATTCGCAAAATGCTAGATAAATTCGGCGGCACACAAATAGCTCGGGAAATGATCGATGACAACCCGCAAAGCTTGAAGAAAGTGTACACGACATTGGCTGAACTCGGATGCAGCGGCATCAATATTCCTGAAGAATATGGCGGTATGGACCTCGAGGCACTTGATCTCGTGCCAACGTTTGAAGAGATGGGACGTTCATTAGTACCTGGCTTGTTCATGGAAACTTCCGCGCTAGCAGTACCGACCCTCAAGAAATATGCGACAGAGGAGCAAAAACAACACAATTTGCCAGCGATCGCTTCGGGAGAAAAATGGATTTCATTCGCGGCCTTGGAACCTTTCAATGACTTCTCACCAGCTGGTATCCACTGTACATTGGTGCAACAAGACGGACAGTATGTGCTCAACGGTACGAAGACGCTTGTACCCGAAGCGGAACTTGCGGATGCGTTCCTCGTACTCGTACGCACAAACGAGGAAGATCAAGAAGACGGACTATCACTTGTGCTCATCGATCAGACAGAAGACATGAAGATCGAGAAACAATCATCCTTTGATGAATCCAAACATGTGTCGAAAGTTGAATTCCAAAACTTCATCATCGAAGAAAATCAAATTATAGGGGAACTGGACAAAGGCTGGACGCAGCTTCAAGAAGGTTTATTATACTTTAATGCTGCACTTAGTTCCTACATCGTCGGGGCAATGGAGCAGGTCGTCCAGATGGCGAACGAATATGCGAAGATTCGCGAGCAGTTTGGCCAAGCGATCGGCCGCTTCCAAGCGATCAAACACAGTATTGTCAACATGAAAGTGAATTTGGAAATTGCTCGTTCACTGAGCCATTATGCCAACTGGGTAGTGGATACGGACGAATCCGACCGAGAAGCAACAGTATATAGCGCCCGTACATATGCGACGGAGAAATTCATCGAAGTCTCGGCACATAATATTCAAATCCACGGCGGAATCGGATTCACTGAAGAAATCGATTGCCATTTATACGTGAAGCGCGCGCGCTACTACGATCAGTATGTAGGCTCCACCCCTTTCTATCAAGAAAAAGTAGTCGCTTCACTAGGCTGGTAAATTGAAGGAGGAAACTATATGACAAACGTATCCGAGAAATCCAAATTGACGACATACGGTAACATCATCAACGGCAAGACCGTACAAGCGCAGGACGGGGCCGTATCGGATAGTATCGACCCGTCAACAGGCGAAGTGTGGGCAAAGATTCCGTCCAGTAAGAAAGAAGACGCGGAACTCGTCATCCAGGCGGCACGCGGAGCATTTGAAGACTGGTCGAATCTACCGGCACGTACACGCGGCGATTATATGCGCAAGATCGGGGATATGATTTCCGATCATGCGTCGGAGCTACTGGCACTCGAGACGCGCAACAACGGCTGGGTGCTCGACGAATATGGTTATCTCGCAGAAGTACTCAAGCAAGTTTGGTACGACGCGGCAGGTGCAGCCACATTAGTAGGTGCACAAGGCCGTACCGTACAAATGGGAACGGGAGATTTTGGATACACTGTACGAAAGCCATACGGAGTAGTCGTTGGCATCTTACCTTGGAATGCACCGTTGTTCACATTCACAATCAAGGCGGCCTATGCACTCGCAGCAGGAAATACGGTCGTGATCAAGCCAGCTGAAAGTGGAGCGGTTGGATCTCTACGCTATGGGGAATTAATTTCACACATCTTACCTCCAGGTGTGCTCAATGTTATTTCGGGGGCGGGTCGAGAAATCGGGGATTATCTCGTCAGTCACGAAGAAGTGAATAAAGTGAGTTTGACTGGCTCTAAGGCCACAGCGGAACGAATCACGAAAGCTACTGCTCATTCACCGAAGTCACTGATCTTCGAACTGGGTGGGAAGTCACCGAATATCGTCTTTGAAGACGCGAATATCGAGGAAGCGGTTTATGGATTGATCAACGGAATCTTCACGCCAAATTCTGGTCAAATTTGTGTAGGTGGGTCACGTATGATAATCCAGCGTTCCATTTATGATGAAGTGATCAACCGCTTGAAAGAGTTGATGACAGACAAAGAATTCGTCAAGCACGGCAATACGCTAGATACGACGAATACAATGGGACCGATCGCCAATGAAGCACAATTCAAGTCAGTCTGCGGCTATATCGACGAGGCATCAAAAGACGACTACGAGATCGTCTTTGGCGGACAGTATGGCGGGGAAGCCGTTCTACCTGGTCAGCCGGAATATGCGGACGGCTACTGGGTGCAACCTACGCTCGTGAAGGTAGTGGATAACAGCACGAAACTTGCCCGTGAAGAAATTTTCGGTCCGGTGGCGGTTGCGATTCCGTTCGATACAGAAGAAGAAGCGATTCACATTGCCAATGACACGAACTTCGGTTTAGCGGCGGGGGTTTGGACACAGAACTTGGGTCTCGCTCACCGAATGGTCGATCAGCTCCAAGCGGGCAACGTATGGGTGAATACGTACGCTAGAGTCGGAGCAGATCTGCCGTTTAGCGGTGTGAAGGAAAGTGGGTACGGTACGGACTCGATTCTCGATTATTCACAGGAAAAAGCGTGTGTTATCAATATCAGGTAGTCCATTAGGAACGATAAGATCTGTGGCGGGAGAGCTTCGGTTTTGCGCCAAGCATGCTGAAAACTCCTTCTGCAGATTTTTCACATCACAGCTAGATTTGACATAATAAAGCGTAAAAACTAGTACAACATCGATAAAGGGAGGCCACTATATGAATGAAGCGGCATTGAAGGATCAATCGATTAATAGAGGTTTTTTGTTCATAAGTTTCGGAGCGTTCTTTATTATGTTAAGTTTAGCGACCCATCTTCCAGCCTATCCACATATGATAGCGGAATTTAATCTGACGCCGGGCTACGCAGTGTGGATGCAACTTGGTTTGGCTATCGGATTGACAGGTTTCCAGCCATTGCTCGGATGGATTGGTGATTCATTCGGATTAAAGATCGTGATCCTAATCGGTGGGATCTTTATGGTGATCGGTTCACTGCTTGTCGCGTTTTCCTTTTCATTTTGGGTGCTCGTTCTCGGATTGTTCTTCAAGGGAATCTCTGGAGCAGCGATTGCGCCATCGGGAATTGCCTATGCTGGAAAGTTCATGGTCGGTACCCAGCGAGCGAAAGCGATTGGAACATTTGCGGCATTCATTACGATCGGTTCAGTGTTCGGGCCAATTATCAGTGGCATGATCGTCGATACAGCCAACTGGCAAGCGAGCTTTATGTTCACTGCTGTTCTTGGTGGAGTAGGAATTGCGCTCTTCGCTTTTGTCCCACATGTCAAAGTACATGCACGAAAGAAGTTGGATGTTCTTGGATTGGCATTCGTTATTATTTTGTTGTTAGGTCTACTGACGATTCCGACATTTATCAACAGCTTCGGTATCGAATCAGGTATGTGGATTCCATCATTGCTCGTGTTTGTGGCGGCGTTGATCATCTTAATCTTTGTTGAGAAGAAACAAAAAGCACCATTGCTTGATTTGAAGTATGCGGTGAACCGTAATTTCTGGGTTCCGACGACGATTGCCGTATTCATTTTCCTCGGGTACACAGGCATCATGTACTTATTGACCTTCTTCGTCCAGAACGTCCAAGGTAAAGCGGCCACGACGGTCGGGTTTTTACAGATGGCGGTATTCCTAGGTACTTCGGTCGCGGCGTATTTCAGTGGAAGAATTTTGAAGAAACTTTCAGCTCGAACGATTATAGGCTCAGGAATTCTCGTATTTGCTTCGGGAATTATCATGTTGAACTTCGTTACCCTGACGACACCGTTCATCTATTTGTTCATCTCCATGAGCCTGATCGGAATAGGGGTCGGTTTCCAAACGCCTGCAGTGAAAGGCTTGATCGTTTCAGAAGCGTCAATAGAACGCATGAACGTCGTGACATTTACGAATACAGTAATTGAAAGCATAGCTCAAAGATTGGGCGCCTCTTTTGCTTTAGTCGCTTTCTCGATCTTCAGTGCAAGTGGTAACAACGTCGGTGCAGTAGTCAGTACTTCCTGGGTCATCATGGGCTTCGTTGTCATCGCTTTGTTGTTCTTGCCGTTGATTCCGCGGACTATTCCTGGAATCCATACGAATGAAAACGATTTACTCGGGACGAAAATCATTCCGAAGCCTTTAAATATTGAAGAAATCAAATAAATTTGCTGTTGTGTACAGAGAGGAGTCTTTACTATGAATATTTATGTCTTACTGAAAAAAACATTCGACACGGAAGAAGCCATTTCCGTGTCAGGTGGCCAAATCGATGAAAGCGGTGCAGAGTTCATTATTAATCCATACGATGAATACGCCGTAGAAGAAGCCATCCAACAGCGTGACGCGCACGGTGGTACGGTAACCGTCGTAACCATTGGCGATCAGGACTCGGAGAAACAGCTACGCACAGCGCTAGCCATGGGAGCCGATCATGCGGTACTGATCAACACGGATGACGACCTGGACGAAGGTGATCAGTTTACGACAGCGAAAATTCTCGAGAAATTTTTTGAAGAACGCGAAGCAGATCTGATTCTCGCTGGTAATGTCGCGATCGACGAGGCAAGCGGTCAAGTCGGTCCTCGTCTTGCTGAGCGTCTGGATATGCCATTCATCACAACAATTGTCAAACTAGAAATCGTTGACGGTCTAGCAACAGTCGAAAAAGACGTAGAAGGCGATCGAGAGAGAATTGAAGTACCACTTCCCGTGCTGGTTACATGCCAGCAAGGATTGAATGAGCCGAGATATACCTCGCTACCAGGTATTATGAAAGCGAAAAAGAAGCCTCTTGAGCAACTAGAGCTAGATGATTTAGATCTCGATGAAGACGACGTAGCAGCTAAGACGGCAACCATTGCAGTGTTTTTGCCACCTACAAAACAAGCAGGACGTATTCTGGCAGGAGAAACAGAAAGCCAAGTGAAAGAGTTGGTCGATTTATTGAGAAATAAAGCGAAAGTAATGTAAGTGAGCTTTGAAATGGAAAGGGGTTTTATTATGAGTGAAAAAATACTAGTAATTGGTGAATTGCAACAAGGAAATCTACGAAAAGTAAGTTATGAGACCATCGCAGCCGCGAAACAACTGGATGGCGATGCGGAAATTATAGCATTGGTCATGGGTGACGGTGATTTACAAACACCAGCTAATGAAATGATTCAGCATGGTGCTGATCGAGCGATTACGGTAGCTCACACGAATTTAAGCAACTATACTTCGGAAGGTTATGGGCAAGTTATGATGGAAGTGATGCAAGAAGAAAATCCATCCGCGATCATTATGGGGCATACATCTATCGGTAAAGATGTAACGCCTAAAATCGCAAGCCGCTTAGAGCTCGGTTTGATATCGGATGCAGTGGCAATCGGAAAAGAAGATGGCCAAGTCGTTTTCACTAGACCGATTTACTCCGGTAAGGCATTCGAGAAGAAAATCATTAAAGACAAAGGGGTTCTTTTCGCAACGATTCGTCCGAATAATATATCAGCCATCGAGCGTGACACAAGCCGTACAGGCGATATCATAGCAAAAGAAGTGGATGTTAAAGACTTACGTACGATTGTCAAAGAAGTGATCCGCAAGAAAACGGAAGGCGTCGACTTATCCGAAGCAAAGATCGTCATCGCTGGCGGACGTGGCGTTAAAAGCGCGGAAGGCTTCAAGGCATTGTATGAGCTAGCAGAACTGCTCGGCGGCGCTGTAGGGGCATCACGTGGCGCGTGTGACGCAGATTATTGTGATTACTCCTTGCAAATCGGCCAAACGGGTAAAGTCGTGACGCCAGACCTTTATATTGCAGTAGGCATCTCGGGTGCTATTCAGCACATGGCCGGTATGTCGAACTCCAAAGTAATTGTTGCCATTAACAGTGATGCAGAAGCGAATATCTTCAACATGGCAGATTACGGAATCGTCGGGGACTTATTCGAAATTCTTCCGTTACTAATAAAAGAAATCAAGTTAGAAGGTTCACTCGTATCCTAAATGTAAACAGCCCGTACAGTTCAATTCATGAACTGTACGGGCTGTTTTGCCTAATTCGCTTACTTTATTATCGCAAAGGCGTATAGATAATTCTGTAAACTCATGATATACTACTTGAAACTTACGGTTTATCGGGGGGATAATTTTTGATCAATTACGATTTACTGTTGAACGATACGAACTACGAACTACTCCACCAACAAACGATTGCAAATAAAATCGACCGCTTCCAAGTGATTATCATTTACGACCGTCAACCTAACTTTTTTGATTATAATTACTTACTGAACTTCCCATCTGAAAACGTACGAAAAAAAGTGGACGCCAACCGCATTTTCCCGAGAGTGAAAAATGAGACATTCGTCGTCCGTCAGCAACACTACGATGAAAACGTGGACTTGTTTTTCAAGATGCGCGTAGATGCGAGGCGTGAACTACTCGCGAAGGCGACAGAATTCATGATCGCTAAATTTTTTAGAACCTATGAAAGTCATCTTTCACCATTGCTTGCGAATAAGCCAACACTCAAATGGGAAATTATTAATAAATTATATGATAAATACGATAAAATGCTGCGCGCACACGTCGGACTCAATGATGAGAATTCCTGGAATGTATTCAGCACATGGTATAGAACTTATTTAAAGAATTATACCGTCAACGAGTTAATCGTAAAGCATGGTTATGATATGCTGAACACTCTTGACAAAGAAGAGCTAAATGCATTATTCCTCGAAAAAATGAGCGCAAGTTTCACTTCTAACGATAGCTTTTTAAATACATTTACTTCTGATGTCAATATCTATATTGAAAAAATGGTGTCCGAAATACTCGCGAAGTTTGAATCGGAAAGAAACTCAATGGAGCAGATTAATGAATTACTCGGAGTTAGCGCACAATTTTCCATACATCAACCTACCGAAGCCACAGCAAAAACGAATAATCTGATCGTCATGAGTAATGTCGTGTATCAATTCATTACCGAAGCAATTTCTAACCAGAGATTCGTCTGTGAGTCCGATCAATGGCCGCGAGCCACTATTCAAGGCACTAGATTAGCGGGTTCACTGCAATTACTTCCGAACGAAGAAGATCAGACAGCCAGCCACATGACTCTGCTGCATAACTATGCCTGCGCCTTATCCGAAGTCGATGTCGATGTACTAGATTCGCTATGTCATTTGTATTTGGCGCAATCCCGGCAGTCGGAAGTCCAAGTAGAAATTCGGTTTGATGATCTGCTGACAATCCGTGGACTCAAACATAAACTTGGAGGAACCGGGCGAAGAGGTGGTTACGAAAAAGAACAACGTATCCAAGTTATGAAAGCGCTTTCCGTTATACAATCACTATGGCTGGAACTAGATAGCGTAGTAGTCTATGAACAAGGTAAACCCGTAAACAAGAAGATACAAGGGCGCGCGTTTCATTTCACAAATGAAGATGGAAGTCTGTTCCGATTTACTGAAGAACCACTGCCTGAGCGTTTATATGTCATGATCGGAGAAGTATTTGATCATTTTTTACTGGGATCTGCTAGACAAGTAAAACTATTACCAAATCAAGCAATCGAATTCAATCCATACCAACGTAAATGGGAGAAAAAGCTCATTCGGTATATTAGTTGGCGTTGGCGTACACAAGCACGCAAAGCAAGTTACTTGCAGTCTCATAAAATCAGTACATTGCTCGAAAAAATAGGACTACAAGCCGACTCACAAGCTCCATCACGCATTCGCGATCGTCTGGAGAAAGCTCTCGATCTACTTGAAGAAGAAGGCGTCATCACATTTTGGCAATACAATCAATGGGATGAAGACCATATGTCGAAAAAAGGATGGTTGCGTATTTGGTTAGATGCTACGATCATCATCGCACCGCCTGACGAGATTGTGAGCTATTATGAGCCAATCGAGAGAAAGAAATCCACCAAGGTGCCAAACAAATTTACTTTAATCCAAACGAAAGAAGAAATCTGCCAAAACATCGGTAGTGATTTTAAGGAATGTCGAATCACTCGTGGCCTGACACTGAAACAAGTGTCCGACGAATTGAATATTTCAACCTCCTATATAAGCAATATTGAACGAGGCGGAGCGTTGCCGTCACAAACCGTCTATAAAAAGATGAAAAATTGGTTAAACTAAGGCGGCATAATAGTAAACGTGTAAGTTAAACTCTGTTAACACAAAAAACAAAAAATATATTTCGTTAAAAAGCGAACATACAGACGCTATATAAGGTATACTAAGCAAAGCTCAGATTTTGTCGAGCTTTGCTTTTTTATGAATAAAGTGCAAATAATTAAGCATTGTATAATCTTACGAAACCTGGTTCCAAATAATCCTTGTTACATCACTTACTTCGCATCATATACATCAATAAACTATAAATATTCCACGAACAGTAATCAAGGACAGGGGATGGGGAACAGCAAGGATACTTTACGCAAAAATAACGGTTTCAGATGATTTATTAACTCACTTAGGAAAAGAAAGCAAAATCTTTTTCTCGATAACTCATTTAAGATCTGTCTAATAAAGAACGTGAGAATTGAGAGCCTGTATAAACCATATAGAGCAAGATGTTTGTTTAAGCTACGCATTATTTATAATGAATAACTGATTTGTTAAGCAGCAAGGGTGCTGAGGTTTCAATAAGCCAGGCTTCCTACGTATAAGGTTATGTACATATAAAAATTTATAGTGTATATCAGCAATTAATAAAACACGAACATATAAGCACTATAGAAGTGATAATTATCAGGTTCATATTGAAGGAAAAAACTAAACATATTGAATATTCCCGAGAAACCTGGTTCCAAATAACCCTTGTTCAATAGATAACTACTCGCACCAGACAACATGATACACCATACTTATCGCACGATAAGCAATCAAGGAAGGCGATTAGGGACCACATAAAGGACATCTACGATAAACCCATTAAGTTAATATGAGAAGTGATCAGTTAATTTTGGCAAAAGGATAACTAGCATGAAGAACGATGGATCAGCATGTTAAAAGCCCAAACAAACGACACAATGAAAAAGCTGGTTCAGTTCATCTAGTAAGATTGATTGTCGACATAATAAAACCGTATATAAAACTCAGTGAAGGAATGAAACATAACATAGTATGAACACATGAAAAAGAACAGCAAACGCGTACATATCCAAAACATTGAATGAACTGGTTAAGTAATTATAATAAGACGATAGTGAAATTCAGCAAAAAAATCGCTGATATCTCACTATCACAAGTATACTTACAAGTGAAACGTTACTTCCTATAATTTATATTATGTTCGGGGCGTTCTACGATCTATACATATTCTACTCTCCGCGTATCCTTCCCGCGCTAGCTTTCTAAGCGATTCTTATGATCTTTAGTTTTGATGTCTGTAAAATCGATATGTCCTACACTGTACTCAATGACATCGTTAATGAATAATTTATGATCTTTTGCTAGTTGCTTAACGGATTCCAATAATTCTTGGTCATACGTTGTTTTATATTGAATTCGATCTTTTGGACGCAAATTTTTGTCGTACTCAATAACTCCTGCAGCTAATACGTTCCGTAATCCATTTTCTAATAAATAATTGCTATATGTATCATGTACTTCAGATAATTCTTCTAACTGCAATAAAATCTCTTGACTGATATTCGTGCGGAATTTAATCCGTGTTTCATCTGTAGTTTGAATCATTTTACCATTTACTAATTTCCACATAATAATTTCCTCCTTAGATATGAAAAACTCGTAAATACTATATTCACGAGTTAATCTTTAGTAATCGATCGGTTTGTTGTAACGCCTGGATATTCGCAGAACCTGTTGCAAACATCGCCATGCGTAATTCTAGCTCGCGAACTTCCATTGTCTGGAAAACGCTTTCAGCTGATTTAGTAGCTTCTTCTAAAATCGCTCGACCAAAACCGACAAAATCTGCACCTAACGCGAGACATTTTGCAGCGTCGACACCTGTATGAAGTCCACCACTTGCAATTAATAAATTATCGTTCATATGAGGTGTAACTAGCTGTAGTGAGTCAGCTGTTCGAATTCCCCATTCACTGAACGCTTCAGCTGCTTGCTGTTTGATCGAAGTCGTACGATGTTTCTCTACTTGACTCCAAGACGTCCCTCCTGCTCCAGCAACATCAATAAACGACACACCGATGTCTAGAAGTTTCTTAGCAGTTTGACCATCTATTCCCCATCCAACTTCTTTAATACCGACAGGGACCGTTAATTCATTGCACAGCTTCTCAATTTTACATAATAAATTATTAAAATTCGTATTACCTTCAGGCTGAATAACTTCTTGTAAAATATTAATGTGTAAAACTAACGCATCTGCATCGGTATACTCGATAATTTGGCGACATTCGTCTGCGGAGAATCCGTAATTTAACTGTACAGCGCCTAAATTCGCAATAATGGGTACTGTTGGAGCGTATTTTCGTAATGCAAATGAAGGTCGGAATGCTTTGCTCTCGATTAAAGCACGTGTCGAACCTAATGCCAGGGCCCAGCCTCTTTGTTCCGCAGCAAGTGCTAGGTTCCGATTAATTGTTTCCGCAAAATCTGCACCACCCGTCATTGAACTGATTAAAAAGGGTGTTTTGCATGATCTATTTAAAAAATTTTGCTCTATATTGATGTCGTCAAATGATAATTCAGGTAAAGCATTATGCAGAAATTCATACTGCTCCAAACCTGTCGTAATCGCATTTCCAGTCACGTGTTCATCCAACACGATTTGAATATGCTGTGCTTTCCGGTCATTCAGTTGCTTGCCCATGATTTTAACTCCTATCTACTAGTAAACCCATTTTTATATTAGTCGGTTACTATGAATTATAGCTGTTCTATATCGATTACACAAAATATAAAAAAGCTCTGAAATGAAATCAGAGCTTTGTACGTTTTACTACATGGAAACTACATGTTTTCGCCACTTTTCATCTGTTATTTGTCCTTGATGAAGGTATATTATGCGATCACCGAGGCGTTCTGCTTCCTCAAGATCATGTGTCACAACAATGAATGGAATGTTCCACATGGCATGTAAACGTAAGAGCTCGTCTTGGCACTGCTTCCGCGTTTCTTTATCGAGTGCGGACAACGGTTCATCTAGCAGTAACACAGAAGGCTGTGTAGCCAGTGCCCTAGCTAGTGCTACACGTTGTTTTTCTCCGCCTGAAACTTGATGTGGATACTTCTGCAATAAATGTTCAATCCCTAGTACTTGAAGCAACTGGTAAATCATTTCATTGCTTTCTTTTCGTTCATTCTTCCTCACACCAAACCAAATATTCTTCTCCACTGTCATATGCGGAAATAATGCGTAGTCTTGAAATAAATAACCGATTTGCCGTTCACGAGCGGGCAACGGTTTTTCACCCGTTTCAAAAAACGTGCATTCATTTGAACGAATCAGTCCGTGATCCGGCTGTGCAAGCCCTGCAATAAAGTTCAAAATCGTTGTTTTACCAGAGCCAGATGGGCCGACTAACACTAGGATTTCATTGCGCATTGTAAAATGAATGTTCATCTCAAAATGCGCGAGTGGTTTATTGATTTCCACATGCAGCATGTCATTTCCCCCTTAGACTCAAGATTTCGTAAAACGTCTAATATTTCGCTTGCTCCACCAATTCACCCATAAAATCAAAGTAAATCCGAATGTAATGATGATGACGACCCAAAACGTCGCTCTTTCCATTTGTCCCGACTCTACGGCGAAATAAATCGCCATCGGAATGGTGTCGGTTTTACCCGGTATGTACCCTGCCAACATCAATGTTGCACCGAATTCCCCAAGGCCTCTAGCGAATGACAGAACTAATCCTGCCAGTAACCCTGGCCAAGCGAGAGGAAATACGACTGACCAGAACACACGCCATTCTGAAGCGCCCATCGTACGTGCAGCATTCGATAATCGTTCATCGAGACTTTCAAACGCGGCCGCTGCGCTTTGATACATTAAAGGAAAGGATACAACAATCGAAGCGATCACAGCGCCGATCCACGTAAAAACAATTTGGAAATCGAACCATTCGAGCAACCAACTGCCAATCCAGCCCTTTTTCCCGAATAAAATGAGTAAACCGAAGCCGACAACGGTCGGTGGTAACACGAGTGGCAATAAAAACAAAGCTTCCAATATGCTTTTTCCGAAGAAATCACGCTTTGCAAGTAAATACGCGATGAACACACCTGCTACAAAAACGAAGAAAGTGGAGATAGCAGCTACTTTCAAAGATAATAGTAAAGGTGAATAATCCATATCCAGCGCGCCTCCTCCCCCTTTACTTTACTTGAATCCAAACTTCTGCAGCGTTTCTTTTCCTTCGTCACTAGTCAAATAATCAAGAAATAGTTGCGCCGCATCCTGGTGCTTGGATTCGGCTACGACAGCGCCTGGATACACGATTTGCTCATGCCAGTCAGCATCTGCTTCTGCCAAGACTTTTACATCATCCGAAACGAATGCATCACTGGAATACACGACACCATAATCTGCGTTACCCATTTCCACATGTGTCAATACTTGACGTACGTCTGAGCCAAGAACTAATTTATCTTGCAAAGAATTCCAGAGATCCAAGCTCTCAAATGTCTCTTTCGTATAGCGGCCAACTGGCACTGATTCAGGCTCACCCATCGCCAAATGATCCATCGCTGCTGGATCTATTTCTTTAAATGAAGAAATTGTCCGATCAGAATCTTGATGTGTAATTAATACGAGTGCATTTTCAGTGAAATCTATTCTTGATTCATTGATGAGTAACCCTTTATCTTCCATGTCATTCATGTCTTTTGAACTCGCAGACAAGAACACGTCAGACGGTGCTCCGTTTTCAATAGTCTTTGCCAATTTTCCTGAACTTCCAAAGTTGTATGTAACTGTAATGCCTTCATGCGCTTTTTCAAAAGGCTCTTTTAATTCTTCTAATGCATCTGTCAAACTAGCCGCAGCGGAAATTAATAGTTCAACTGTAGGAGTCTTCTGATTAACCGACTCTGTATGTTCAGATTCATTCGTATCTGAACATCCTGCCAGAAAAACGGCTAATACAATGAATAAAATGGAATTCGTCATCCGTTTCAGTATGTATCCCTCCAGCCTTTTTGTTACTTATAATTAGATATAACTAAACATAACTAGTTATATCTAAAGTCATCATATTATGCTTTATAAAGCTTGTCAATTTTGCAATTGTGGATGATCTGTTAGAAGATAGATGTATTATTCATGGAGGGTTGAGACATGACAAATTTAGAAAATACTATTTCCTATACAACCGATGAAATCGCTCAATTATTGAAAGTATCCAAATTAACGGTGTATGACATCATTAAAAAGGGAGAAATCCGTGCTTATCGCGTAGGACGTCAAATGCGTGTCGATGCCGTAGATTTAACAGCGTATAAAGAACGACTAAAAAGCGGTGGCGAACCGGCTACAGTGTCTTCGAATTTAGAGACTCCACACATTACTACGGCAGAATCTACACATGACAACCCTATCATCATCAGTGGACAAGATTTGAGTTTGGACATCATAGCCAGTCATATAGAAGAATCAGGACTCTATCGACCGTTGCGATCATTTTCCGGTAGCTTGAACAGCTTGATCAAAATGTATCAAGGACAAGCCGACATCGTCAGCACACATTTATTCGACAGAGAAACTGGTGAGTATAATTTGCCATATATTAAACGACTGCTGACTGGACGCTCTTATATGGTCGTCAATTTACTCGGCAGAAAGGCTGGGTTGTATGTACAAAAAGGTAATCCAAAGCATTTGCAAAACTGGTCAGATCTTAGACAGTCAGGCATTCGCCTTGTGAACCGCGAGAAAGGCTCAGGAGCCCGTGTTTTGCTGGATGAACAACTACAACTCGCAGGGATTACAGCCCCTTCTATTACAGGCTATGACGACGAGGAGTTAAATCACCTGGCTGTAGCGTCACGTATCGCATCTGGTCAGGCAGATGTAGGTGTGGGAATCGAGAAAACCGCTCGATTGATCGACGTGGACTTCATCCCATTGATTCAGGAACAGTATGACTTGGTGCTGATCAAAACGGCTGAAAACGAAAAGTTGCGCGAACTTCTAGTCGAAACACTGAACTCCGCTTCGTTCAAAGAGAAATTAGCTACGATGGGTGGCTATGACTTAACAAAGACTGGGACTATTTTGTATGAGACGGTATAGGTGTAGGCACAATGAATTGTGATTTGACACGGGGTTCGCTCAATAATTCGTCTAATCGCTCTTAGTTCGTCCATCACCGCTCTATGGCCGAGGCTAACCGCTCTATCACGTTCCGTAACCGCTCATACTTTTCTTACAGCGCTCTATCAAGACTTGTATCCGCTCATTAGCCTCAGCAAACATAATTAAAAAAGCGTAACTACGTCAGTCCATCACTCAAATGAAGTCTTAAAACCCCTAAGAAGCATATCTACGAAAAAAGTAACCCACCTAGTAGACGGCGGGTTACTCTCTATCCTTCTCATAATATTCTTCAAGCGAATCTGCCTCATAATACATCTCTTCCTGCGTCTCAAAACGGTTATATCGTAACGTGAACAAATAAAATACATGAGCCGCAACCACTTTTAGCAACGCATAGGCAGGAATCCCGAGGATCACCCCAGCGACACCGAATAGCGAGCCGGCCGTCAATAAAACAAAGATAATGGTAATTGGATGGATATGCAGTGATTTCCCCATGATCTGAGGCGAAATAAATTTCCCTTCGATCACTTGTACAATCGTCCACACAATCGCCAACTTCACGAGCATGAATGGCGACGTCACCATCGCAATAATAGCTGCAGGTGTGATCGCAATCACGGGTCCAAGATAGGGCACAATACTCGTGAACATCGCAAGAACCCCGAGCAACAATGCATACTTCATTTTAATAATTAGGAAGCCAATCGATACCATGATCCCAATCGCAATTGCCACTAAAATTTGCCCCTGTATATACGCACTGATTTGTCTATCCGCATCGCGGAAGATGATCGCTGCATCGTCACGTAAACGTGGTGGCAACATACGCAAAATCGTTTGTGGTAACTTTTCACCGTCCTTCAGTAAATAAAACAGAATGAGCGGAACGGTGACAATGCTTAAGATAATTCCAGTAAGTGCGGAAACGAATGATGTTACGCCTGAAGCGATCCCGCCTATCGTTTCCGTGAAGAATTTGCCGATGCTTTCAAAACCGGAGTCAAGGAACCTATTGACGTTAAAGTTGAATCCTTGATAAATCGGAGCAAAAATAGAGTTCTTGAAAAAATTATCCATGTCCAAAATCAACTGTTTGAAATACTGAGGAAATTCATCAAATAAATTAATCGTCTGCAAACGCAGGAACGGTAACACTAAGAAAATCACTAATGTTAGTAAACCAGCAGTTGCTAATAAGAGGATCAAAATCCCATAAACGCGTGGTATGCGTAAACGTTCTTCTAAAAAACGAAGAATCGGCCGCATTAAGTAGTATAAAATGGTCGCGAGCACTACTGGCAAAACGACAGTTGAGAAAAATACTTTAATCGGATAGAAAATAAATGAAACTTGAGTGAAGACCAAGATGATCAACCCAATGAACAATAAACAAAGCAGGACAAACAATGTAGATTGACCACCGAGAAATCCGACAATAGGTGATGTCGATGGAATAGACCAGAAATCTCGTAAAGAAGACTTTTTTGGTGGCTGCCTCAACGTTTCACTCCCCCTTTATTCGATCCGTTACGGTGTGGCTAAAAATGAACGGATCGCTTCTCTGTTTTTATCTAAATCAATATCGATTACAGATCCTGCATGGCTGTATGAAGTAAAGGAGTAACTGCCCTCAACTGGAATACGTAATGTCTGCAGATCCAATTTACGTTTTGCGATAACTGTCAGCACTTTGGTTAGCTCGTCTTTCGTCGTGAGATCTGTTTCAATGAAGTTATCAAGTGCACCGGCTACTTTTGGAGCTTGCAAAACAGTCGACACGCTAAATAGCTCGTCCTTTACGGCTTGAATCACTTCCTGCTGGCGGTTGACTCGACCGAAGTCGCCTTCATCATCTGCGCGGAATCGTGCATAACCGAGTAACTCCTTACCGTTCAACCGTTGGACGCCAGGTTTTAGTGTCACACCGATTTTCTCAGACATTTCATTCTGTACATTCATTTCGAGACCTTTTGGAAACGCAATATCCATTATGGATTCGAAATTATCAAAATCGACGACTGCATAGTGATGGATTGGGAGATTGAACATCCCTGAAATCGTTTCTTTCGCTGTTTGGACTCCGCCTAAGTAGTACGCGGTATTAAGCTTGTACGACTGGTATCCTGGAATTTGTGCGTAAATATCTCGCATAAATGAAATTAAATGTGCAGTGCCAGCAGTTTGATCCCAAGACAGGACCATCATGGTGTCTGTGCGATACTTTCCAGAACCATCATTGTCTATGCCGAGCAATAAATAATTTTCCGTCGTCGGATCTTGTGGATTCAGCAAATCGCCTTGAAACTCTCCTGGATCAATTTTACTACCTGCCGTCAAAGCTTTACCTTGTTTATATTGAAAGTAACTATACGCTGAGATCGTTACCGTGAAAAGCAATAGTAGGGTGATAAAAACTCTGCCAACGCGTAATTTACGCTTCTTTTTTCTACGTTGTGGCTGTTGTTCGTCGAAGTGTTCGTCCATGTGGCATTCATTCCTCCATTATCCGTATGTATCCTGTTAATCAGGACGTTTCTGTTCACAAGGGGTTGCGTCCAGTTACGAGCTTTGCTTGGCGGACCGACCGATTTGCAAAGCTAGCACTAGCATAGCCACAAATAAAACAAGAAATACGAACAATGTCACGTAATGATTTTCTGTATAGTCGTATAAGGAAGCGATCAGTAACGGCAGAATCCCTCCGATAATGAAACCACCTGTCTGCATCATCGCAGTCCAGGAATTCGTTTCTTCGGCAGTATCTGTCGCGTCCATCGGCATCAACAAGCAGATCGGGAATAATCCACCAAGCGGAACCCCCATGACGAGAACGCCAATGGCAAACCACAGTGGATCAGCTGTCCACATTAATCCAATCGACACAATACCGAGAGCCAAGATACCAACAAGTGCTGGTGTTCTACTCGCAAACTTCTGCAAAACAATAGGAAATCCAATATTCATGAAGATTTGCACGATTGTCATCCCACTGAGCAATGTCCCTGCTTGAAGAAGCGTCATGCCGTTCGATACCGCAATAGGAACGAGATAGGTCAATACGGAGAAGAATAATGCGGTCTGTAAACCAAAAAAGAGTAGGAAGCTCCATGCCTGTTTACTGCGCCAAGGATCCCTGCCCTTTCGCACAGTTTGCTCTGTCACTTGCTTCACTTCAATTGGATGCGTAGCAGTGATAGCCCACGCTATGATACCGAGAACCGCAATGACCGCCCAAACAGCAAGTGCTAAAGAATAGGACTGATTTTTTTCATAAAAGACACCTGTCAACCCCGTACTCAGCGTCGCCCCCATTCCCATGCCGAATGAATAAATTCCGACGACTACAGCGACATGCAGCGGGAAATATTGTTTGATCAATGCGGATAATAACGGCCCAATGACAGCAATCGCCACACCTGCAATGAAAGCTGTCAATAATAAAACACTAAACGAAGTGACAGAAAACCGCATGCCCGTTGAAACGGCAAGTAACACTAACATCAAGTACATAGTTTTATTCAAGCCGAATGCTTTATTCAGTATCGGTGCCAGCATCGCGAAGACGCCCATGCAAATAACCGGAATAACGGTTAGGAGACTGACTTGAATGTTCGATAACAACAAATCATCACGGATAATGTCGAGCATCGGACCGATGGACGTAATTGCCGGACGTAAGTTGAGCGCGACTATAAAAATCGCAAGTAATAATAGAACTTGGGTCGTTTTAGAGCGCAATACAAAGACTCCTTTAATATATGATACTTATATAACATCTATCCTCATTATATCGTAAAACGAATTTGTAAACAGTACTAGTTCAAACATTCCATTTCACGTAATTTTCATGTATACTAGGAACATTGTGAAATTAGGAGGATATTATCTATGTTAGCAGTTAGTAATTTAAGTCTTCGCTTCGGCGACCGCAAGCTATTCGAAGACGTCAATATACAGTTCAATCCAGGCAATTGCTATGGATTAATTGGAGCGAACGGCGCTGGTAAATCAACATTTGTTAAAATTGTTTCAGGTGAACTTGAACCCCAAACAGGTAATGTGATTCTCGGGAAAGATGAGCGTTTGGCTGTCCTGAAGCAGAACCACTTCGAGTATGAAGAATTCGTAGTAATGGATCTAGTCATCATGGGTCATAAAGAGCTATATGAAGTCATGAAAGAAAAAGACGCGATTTATATGAAGGAAGACTTCTCTGACGAAGACGGCATGCGTGCAGCTGAACTTGAAGGCGAATTCGCAGAGATGAACGGATGGGAAGCAGAATCTGAAGCTTCTGTACTCCTCCAAGGTCTTGGCGTTCCTGAAAGTATGCATCACGCTACAATGGCAGAGCTTGACGGATCAAGCAAAGTTAAAGTATTGCTTGCACAAGCGTTGTTCGGCAAACCAGACGTACTACTACTAGATGAGCCAACAAACAACTTGGATCTCAAAGCAATCCAGTGGCTTGAAGAATTCTTGATCAACTTTGAAAACACTGTCGTAGTCGTTTCTCACGACCGTCATTTCTTGAATAAGGTATGTACACATATCGCCGATCTCGACTTTGGTAAAATCCAGATCTACGCGGGTAACTATGACTTCTGGTACGAGTCAAGTCAATTGGCTTTGAAACTATCCCAAGAATCAAATAAGAAAAAAGAAGAAAAAGTAAAAGAATTACAAGCATTTATCGCACGTTTCAGTGCCAACGCATCAAAATCCAAACAAGCAACGTCTCGTAAAAAGACATTGGATAAAATCGAGTTGGATGATATCAAGCCTTCTTCACGCCGTTATCCATTCGTGAACTTTACAATTGGCCGCGAAATCGGTAACGATGTCTTGACGATCAAAGACGTCACAAAAACAGTCGACGGCAAAACATTTATCAAAGATGCAACCTTTACACTCAATAAAGAGGACAAAGTTGTATTAATCGGTAATCCACTTGCAAAATCTGCTTTACTAGATATGTTAGCTGAAGAAACTGAACCCGATACAGGAGTAATTAAATGGGGCGTGACAACAACTCGTGCCTACTTCCCTATGGATAACTCGAAGTATTTCGAAGGGTCTGAGCCGACGTTAGTCGATTGGCTTCGTCAATACTCTCCTGAAGATGAAACGGAAACATTCTTGCGTGGCTTCCTTGGGCGTATGTTGTTCTCAGGTGAAGAAGTCAAGAAAAAGCCGAACGTCTTATCAGGTGGAGAAAAAGTTCGCTGTATGTTATCGAAAATGATGCTAACAAGCGCAAACGTTCTGTTGCTTGACGAGCCAACAAACCACTTGGACTTGGAATCTATCCAAGCACTTAACAACGGATTGATCGCGTTCAAGGGCGCTATGATCTTCACATCTCATGACCATCAGTTCATCCAAACCATTGCTAATCGTGTAATCGAAATCAATGATGATGGAACAATCTTTGATAAGATGATGACGTACGATGAGTATTTGGAATGGAAAGGTCAAAAAGCTTAATTGGTAGTTGATATAGCAACTCCCTTAGAAGGAAAAACTTCTAAGGGAGTTTTTGCGTTTGATACGAAGAAGTGATAAATTTACATGACGTATAGAAGCCATTGTGTTGTGTTCACTATCATATTAAACCACTAAAACAATAGTCCTCCCTACTTCACATATTATTGTCTCTTTCGCGAATAATTATCTTGTAGTGCTCTGTTCAGTAAGGAAATGGATCGATCAATCTCGAACTTTATAGTATCTTTATAGGCCTTCACTTTCTCCTGATCTCCTATACGGTAGATATAAAGTGTCTGCATCTCCGTCCCCTGCTTGTGGATTGGATGTCTGACAATCAGTCCATCGTTGAGTAAATCATGGAGAGACTTGTACACTTCAGACTTAGTTGGACGGTAACCGAGGTCCCTAAAATGATCTTGAAGGTCATCTAACATCTGTAAACCATACAAATTCCCTTCCTCTGCCTTGTTGAGCATATAGAGCTTCAAAAAAGCTCTCTGTCGAATTACAAAAGTACTCTTCACTGATCTTCCCCTCCTTGATTGCTGTACGTGCGATATATATAGTATACCAAATTATGAGATGCGAGTATTATTATAGCATATAGGGATTAATTGGAACCAGGTTTCGTTAGAACTATATAATATGTTTATAGATGGTTTTATTTGTATATTTGTAAATTAATCATATATTTTGAGATTTGATTGTTTTATTCGTGTTTTTTTGCCAAAATGGTTTTTAGGTTAAAAATCATGTAGTGTAAAGGTTTTTTTAGTGTTCCACTACACTATTAAAGTATTTGCTGAGCCGTTTACCCTGCTCTATTTTTTATTTTTCTGCGAATAGATTTCATTATTGAGGGAATAACACAAAGTAAAGGAGGTTTTCGTTTTGAAACGCAATCTATCGTTTCTACTGTTTGCACTGCTTCTCGTGCTCGCTGGATGCTCAAACAAGCCTACTACGTCGATTGACGGTAAGACTGACTCATCGGAAACGAATCAAAATGGAACGGACGTTGACAAGTCACAACAGCAAAATGGGAACGAGGATGCCAATTTAACCGACGTATCTCTCTTGGATTACTTTCTTCCGGACGGTTCCACCGCACATTATAAAGGTGTCGGTAATGAATTTGCTGAGCTAGACATCACGGTTGCAAGACCTGCGCAAGATTATGTCGTGATACACGAAAACAACGGTGGTGCTTTCGTTCAAAAAGTGTATAAAGTCAATGGAGATGAAATTCAAGTATTGCAAGAGGAACATATCGAATTGGATGCTGGAATTCCGACGACAGCTGAGCTAGAGTCTATGAGTCCGATCCGGACGTATTTGAAAGGTCCTATAGAAGTAGGAACAACATTTGATGACTGGAAGATTGTCGAGATGAATGCCTCAGTGGAAACACCTTATCAACAATTTGAAGATGCGGTCGTAATTGAACAGGCTGGAAAAGATTTTGTGAACAGGATCTATCTCGTGAAGGATTTCGGAGAAGTTAAACGTGAATCGGTAATGTCGATGGAAGGCGAAGAAGATTTCGTCGTCACATCTAGCTTAGAAACGGTGACTCAACCTTAATTTTTGGCAAACAAAAAGGCGCCACAATGGGCGCCTTTTAAAGTGGTTTAGATTTTAACAACGTTAGCTGCTTGTAGACCACGGTTACCTTCGACTACTTCAAATTCAACCTGCTGACCTTCGTCAAGAGATTTGAATCCTTCGCCTTGGATTGCAGAGAAGTGTACAAAGATGTCTTCTTCTCCATCAACTTCGATAAAACCGAAGCCCTTTTCTGAGTTAAACCATTTCACTGTACCTTGTTTCATTCGATTACCTCCAAAAAAATATAAATACTTTAATACACGAACCTTAGCATACAAAAAAATTCACGTATTACAAAAGTTGCCGACGTCGCCGATCCCTTTTGTAATAGGTGAATCACTTAGCATACGGTCGTTCGATTGATTTACTTACGTCTAGTATAACATATTGGGCTTCTTTGTCAATTGAATACACACATTTTTACAGAATGTTCTTACGATATGTTTGGTTCCCCGTCTAACAACACAATGATGCCGTGATACAACTGCAAATCTCCCTCACAGCCTTCGCAATAGTGTTTTTCTGAAGTGGACCAAAACGCATGGAAACAACCTTTACGAACTTCATAGTGTTCGAAATACGGTTCCATCTTCCCGATTACTTCTTTAATATATGATTCTGCGTCGATTTTATTCGTAAATGTTTTGGACGAGACACTGTAGTCTCTCCACTCTTCAAACATCCACCACGGCTCAAAGTCCGCCTTTATGTATACTACTTCATACATTCAGTAAGCACCCCTTTATCTTTCGCTATGTAGGAATGATATCCATTCTAGCAAATTCATCTCGCTTATCAAAGTAAATGGATTCATGTGACGTAATATATGAGTTTTCGGCTAATTTCAGTTATAATTAGTATAGGCTCCAGTAACCTTACTATCTACACGATAAATGAAACCTTTTCGCTGTTAATCCGTAAGTATTATATAGAGTCAGAATGGAAGGCGGCCTGAACGATCATGAATAATATAAAAAACTTCTTCACACGACATGTAATTATGGCTCCGACTAGTTTCCTGACATGGGTTCTCCTAATAGGCGGTACTAGCATGAACTTCTTCATAAGCTCCGCGATTGGGATCGCACTGTATGCAGGAGGCAACGTAGCCATTAAAGAACTCCAGTTACGCTCGACACTGAAACAATTTGGAATGGCGCGCTCTGAATATAAGCATATAGAACAACAACTGAATGAAGCTAAACGGAAGCTAAAACAACTCGGAAGTATGTACGGACAAGTTCGTTCAATACAGGCATTCAGACAAGTATATGATATGTCTTCGATGGCTCGACGCATCATTAAGATCGTCCAGTCCAATCCAAGAAAGTTCTATCAAGTCGAAAGCTTTTTCTATGCACATCTTGATTCCGCCGTTGAGTTAACTTCAAAGTATAGCCTGCTCGTTAATCAACCATTAAAAGACCAAGAGATTAAAGTCGCGTTACAACATACACGCGAAACATTATCCGATTTAAGCCTCGAAATGGAACGAGATTTACGAAACGCCGTATCAACTGATTTGGAAAAGCTTCGCATGGAAATTGATTACGTCGATATTACACTTAAAAGAGACAAACCGATGCTTGAATCGAAAGGAGAACATTCTAATGACAGATAAACATGTACTACAAGAAAAATCAATGGACGACCTGCTCGACAACCCATTCGATATGGATGCAAGCTTGCTTCCGAAAGAGATGGAGAATTCGCTGTCAGACACAGCAGCACCCGCTAAACTGATTGACCGATTGACGCCTGAAGAACAAGACAAAGCAAGACAACTGGCTTCACAAATTCCTGTTGGTAATTACGAAGCTGTCATTTCTTACGGTGCTAATGCACAAAATGAACTATCCAACTTCTCTCACAAAATGCTCGATCATGTACAAAGCAAAGACATTGGTCCTGTCGGTGAGGTACTGAACGAATTAATGGCTAAACTATCCGAAATTGATACAGATGATCTCTCGGATAAAAAGAAATCAGGTCTTAGTCGTTTATTTAACAAAGCTACTCGTCCAATTAAAGAGATTATGACTAAATACGAAAAACTCGGCACACAAGTTGACAAAATAAGCGTTCAACTAGAGCACTCCAAGCGCGGTTTAATGGATGATGTCCGTATGTTAGATAACTTATATGAACAAAATAAAACCTATTTCCAAGCACTGAACGTCTATATTGCAGCTGCGGAATTAAAGATTGAGGAAATCAATAATACCATCATTCCTGAATTGCATAAAAAAGCACAGCAATCGGACGATCAGATGATGATCCAAGAAGTCAACGACATGGCCCAATTCGTTGACCGTTTAGAAAAACGTCTATACGACTTGCAACTGTCACGTCAAATCACGATTCAGAGTGCGCCACAAATCCGTATGATCCAGCAAACGAACCAAACGTTAGCGGAGAAAATCCAGGCATCCATCATGACAGCGATTCCCCTTTGGAAGAACCAAATCGCGATTGCTCTGACGTTAAATCGTCAACAAAAGGCTGTGGAGTCACAAAAGCTTGTCACGAAGACTACAAACGACTTGCTACTGCGTAACTCCGAGATGTTGAAAGTAAATAGTATTGAAACCGCTAAAGAGAACGAAAAAGGTATTATTGAAATCGATACGTTGAAAACGACACAAGAAAACTTGATCCAAACGATCGAAGAAACCTTGCTGATCCAAGCAGATGGCCGTGAGAAACGCAAAGCTGCCGAGACCGAAATCGCCAGAATGGAACAAGACCTCAAAACACGTTTACTCGCTGTGTATGAAGAGTCACAAAACCGTCCCTCATAAGAGAGACGGTTTTTTTTGTTGTGTTGGTTCAGGTTGTAGGGCTAGTTCGACAGAGATGCAGGCTGCGAGCATTGAGCGGTTACAGTCTGCGATAGAGCGGTTAGCGTTATCATATGAGCGGATAAGGCATCTGATAGAGCAGCTACTAGTTGCTATAGAGCACGTAGAACGTCATTATGAGCTGATACAGACTTCGATAGAGCGGTTGTCCGGTATCATAGAGCGCTTCACGGTGAGTATAGAGCGAATAGAGATAAACTATGAGCGATTTAGCCGAATGAATGAGCGAAACCTCATAGCCCTCACCAGTTTATTCACATACAAAGTAAAAAAGACGATTCAATTAAGAATCGTCTCAAAAAACTACTATCTATTCACAAGCAATCATTCAAAATACGTTTTATAATACCCGCCGACCTTGCCCGAATTGTCTACTACAAAAATAAACTCATCGGTTTCGTTCTTCACCTCATATGACTTCCCTACTGTTAGCATATTGCTAACAAAAAACTTCGCTGCATCGGTATGCGTGCACGTCACTGTCTTCAACGAAGGTTCGTCCAACCATTGTAAATATGACATATAATCTCTCCTTCAGTAAATAAAAACGACCCGCTGATTAGCGGGTCGCTTGGTTTGTGTTAATTAAGAACCTAGTAGAAGGTCTTCAGGGTTTTCAAGCAACTCTTTAACCATCTTCAAGAATCCAACTGAATCTTTACCATCAATTACACGGTGATCGTAAGAAAGTGCAACATACATCATCGGACGAATTTCGATGTTGTCACCAACAGCTACTGGACGCTTCTGAATTGTATGCATACCCAAGATTCCTACTTGTGTACCGTTAAGGATTGGAGTAGACAATAGTGAACCGAATACTCCACCGTTTGTAATTGTGAATGAACCGCCTGTCATATCAGCCATTGTCAATTTGTTATCGCGAGCTTTTTTCGCTAGTTCTCCGATAGATGCTTCGATTTCAGCAAAGCTCTTACGGTCTGCGTCTACTACGTTTGGTACAACTAGTCCACCTTCAGTAGATACTGCGATACCGATATCGAAGTAGTTCTTCAATAGAATTTCATCGCCATCGATTTCAGCGTTAACATATGGATATTTTTTCAATGCAGCAACGACTGCTTTCGTGAAGAATGACATGAAACCTAGACGTACATCGTTTTGCTCGAAGAACTGATCTTTTTTGCGTGAACGAAGTTCCATCATTTTTGACATATCAATTTCATTGAATGTAGTCAACATTGCTGTAGATTGTCTTACTTCAAGCAAACGCTTAGCGATTGTTTGACGACGACGAGTCATTTTCTGACGTGTAATACGGCCGTCATCTTTTGCTTCTGCTTTAGCAGCTGGTGCCGCAGGAGCTTTAGGTGCTGGCGCGTTGTTGTGAGCAGATACGTCTTGTGCGCGTACGCGACCCATTGGATCAACAGGTGATACGTCTGCAAGATTGATACCTTTTTCACGAGCAAGCTTGCGTGCTGCCGGGCTTGCAATCGTGCGGTCTGAAGAAGATGTTTCCTCTGCTACAGCTGCTGCTGGAGCCGGAGTTTCTTCTTTTTGTGCTGGTGCCGGTGCTGCAGCTTCAGTTGCTTGTGGAGCTTGCTGTGCCGGTGCACCTGAACCTTCGCCTACAATCGCGATGACTTGGCCAACTTCAACTGTGTCGCCTTCTGCAGCCAATAGTTCAGACACAACGCCTGCTTCTTCCGAAATAACTTCGACGTTTACTTTATCTGTTTCCAATTCAACGATGAATTCACCTTTATCCACGTTTTCACCGGGTTGTTTTAACCATTTTGCAATTGTACCTTCTGTAATTGATTCTGCTAGTTCAGGTACTCTGATCTCTGCCACAATAAATTCCTCCTCGTAGGTATACCGTTATTTAACCGATAAGCTACTCTGTATAAGTAGTCTTTAAATTTAATCGTAAAGCTTCCTTACTTGTTATATCACTTTTTCAAAGCTTCTTCAATGATGCGATTTTGTTCTTTTTTATGAGAAGCACCGTCACCTTCAGAAGGACTTGAACGCTTAATACGTCCAACGTATGAAATATTCTTACCGTCAGCTAGTTTTTCTAGGAATGGATAAGCGAATGACCATGTACCCATGTTCTTCGGCTCTTCCTGAACCCATACCAAATCTTTTGCTTTCGGATAACGTGCAATAATTTCTTTGATTTTGTCGGATGGGAATGGATATAGCTGCTCTACACGGATTACGTGTAAGTAGTCGAATCCTTCACCGTCTTTAATCTTCTCTGCTAGGTCGATTGCCATCTTCCCGCTTGCAAACAAGATCTTTTTCACTTTTTCAGGTTTTTTCCCTGTGCCAGGTTGCTCAAGAACTGTCTTGAAGTGACCTTCTGTTAAATCTTCAACGTCTGCTCCAACTAGTGGATGACGAAGTAAAGACTTAGGTGTAGCAATAACTAACGGACGTTCTGCTTCGCTACCGAGAATTTTCGACTGACGACGCAATACGTGGAAGTAGTTTGCAGCACTGGAGATATTCGCGACTGTCCAGTTGTTTTCCCCACAAAGTTGTAGGTAACGTTCAATACGTGAACTGGAGTGTTCTGGTCCTTGTCCTTCAAATGCGTGTGGCAACAATAGCACGAGACCGGATTGCTGACCCCACTTCGAGTAACTTGAAGATACAAACTGGTCGAACATCACTTGTGCCATGTTCGAGAAGTCACCGTATTGTGCTTCCCAGATTGACATCGTTTTGTCTTCTTCTAAGTTATAACCGAATTCATAACCTACGATTCCCGCTTCAGACAATGGGCTGTTATACGCCACGAATGAAGCATTGGATCCGCTAATATGATGCAATGGAACAAGTTCTTCACCTGTTTTTTCATCATGCAATACTAAGTGACGCTGCGCAAATGTACCACGTTGGATATCTTGTCCAGACATGCGGATTGGCTTACCGTCTTGAATGATGGAACCGAATGCTAATTGCTCAGCATGTGCCCAGTCAATCTTACCTTTACCTTTAAATGGCTCCAGGCGGCGCTTCAATATTTTATCCAATTTGTTGAAAACAGTGAATTCTTCTGGGTATGTCAATAGCTCTTCATTCATTAGGCGAAGGCGATCTTCCGCTACCCCTGTTTCAAGATCACGTGGAAGTCCAGCTTGTACCGCTTCCGGTGTTGCGTTTGAAATTTCCGGTGCGTCTGCTGATTCTTCTTTAACGTGATCGTACGCTTGTTGCATAGTTGCGATAACCGACTTGTCCATTTCTTTCACTTCTTCGTCTGTTAGGAGCTTTTGTTCAACTAGACGCTGTCCGTAAAGTTCACGAACTGTTGGGTGTTTATGGATTTCGTGGTACATCACTGGATTCGTCACAAGTGGCTCATCCATTTCGTTGTGTCCGTAACGACGGTACCCTATCAAATCGATGAGAACGTCTTTACCGAACGCCTGGCGATATTCAAATGCCAGTTTAGCAACAGCTAGTACTTCCTCTGGGTGATCTGCATTCACGTGGAATACAGGCACTTCATAGCCTTTTGCTGGATCGGATGCATAATGTGTAGAACGGGAATCATAATATTCCGTCGTGAAGCCAATTGTGTTGTTGGCAATAACGTGAACCGATCCGCCTGTTCGGAAACCGCGAACGCGGGAATAGTTGAATGATTCTGGAACGATACCTTGTCCAGGGAACGCAGCATCGCCGTGCACTAAGATCGCATATGCTTTATTAGTATCTTGTTTTGGAATACCTGGGTTGTCCGTATTTTCTTGTGCAGCACGAGTCTGACCCGTAATTACAGGGTTGACCACTTCTAGGTGAGACGGGTTGTATGCAAGGAAGCGATTCATCCCAGATTTACCTTTATGAAGAGCACCCATATGGTATTTCACGTCGCCGAACCAGCCGCGAGTTACTTCAAGAGATCCGTCTTTTGGCAAGAACGGTGAAGCAGGTACGCCTGCAAATTCTGCAAACATCATTTCGTATGGTTTGTATAAGTTGTGCGTCAATACATTCAGACGTCCACGGTGAGCCATGCCGATTAGCACTTTTTCCATTTTCGCATCTTCGGAAAGACGCATTAATTCATCAATTAAGACGACTAATGTATCCACACCTTCGATAGAGAAACGTTTCGCACCGACGAATGTACGGTGAATGAATTTTTCAAAGCCTTCAATTTTCGTCAAACGCTCAAGAAGTTGTTTTTTCTCGTCCCCTTGCATTTTTGACTGTACGTCGCCGTTTTCAATTTTTGATTGAATCCAGTTACGTTCTGTTTCATCGATCAAGTGAGAGAATTCGTATGCAATGGAGCCTGTGTAAAGAGACTTCAAATAATTCATTGCATCTAATCCATTTTCCACTGTCGCTGGAACATTTTTCAAGAACAAAGTCGCTGGCAATCCGACCAGATCGCTTTCTGTCAATCCATGATAGGACAGTTCAAGACGGGATGTATCTTTAGGTCGATCGTTTAATGGATAAATGTCTGCTGCAAGATGTCCATAAGAACGAATAGCTTCAAGTAAAGAATAAACGGCAAGAACTTTACGCAAATCCGTTTGGGAACCTTGCGCTACGACTGCCTCTTGACCTGACTCATCCATCTGAGGCGCACCAAAATTCCTGAATAGCTCTGCTAAGTCAGGATCTACTGCATCTTGATCTGTTTTGAACAGATCGTACATTTCCATTACATACCCAAGGTTTGGACCCGAAAAATTAGCATACGGGGAACGATGGGAATCCACATTGTTCGACATGTAATATGACCTCCACATTTGCCTATTGGCTTGTTGTGTTTATTTTCACTACTTCTACATAATAATAGCACGCAAATCTTAGAACTGAAAGGGATTAATCCTAATATGCGTAGTTTTCTGCGAAGTTCTTGGTAATCCATTGAAATTCACGGAAAACTACGTCGCTAAGGCACTCTGCGTATATTGTTATTTTTGGAACGATAAAATCAATTCCGCCATCTTTTCAGGCGTTTTTGGTTCTGTCGTCTTTTCTATATTCGACAACAATCGAGTTTTCTCCTTCACGAGTCTATCAAATTGTTCGGTAACAGACTGTACTTCAAATTGTTCTTCTTCAATTTGCAATGCTAACCCTTTGGAAGCGAAGTAGTTCGCATTCAATAGTTGATCACCGCGGCTCTTTGACGCTGCAAGTGGAACGAGCAACATCGGTTTATGGATTGCAAGTAATTCAAATATCGCATTCGACCCGGCACGCGAAACCGCATAGTCAGCTGCCGCCAGCAAATCAGGTAATGCATCCGTGACATATTCATACTGTACATATCCCGCCACCGAGAGTCCTTCCACCACATTCCCCTTACCGCATAAATGAATGATTTGATACTTCTTAAGCAAGTCGGTCAATTCATTATGCACCGCGTCATTCAATACGGCGGAGCCTTGACTCCCCCCCATAATAATGAAAACGGGTTTTTCTGAATTCAGACCCGCCCTGCGTAAACCTTCTTCCCGATCTCCTGTAAACAACTCCGGACGAATGATCGGACCTGTACACATCGATTTCGCTGCCGGCACATACTGCAAAGTCTGTTCGAAGACCGTAAAAATTTGCGAAGAGAACGGCAATGCCAATTTATTCGCAAGACCAGGTGTAACATCCGACTCGTGAACGACGACGGGCACGTTCGCAAGTCTAGCCGCCATCACAACAGGTACGGAAACGAACCCACCTTTAGAAAAAATAATTTCCGGCTTGACTTTGCGAAGAATAGCCAGCGCCTGTAATGTCCCCGCACCGACACGAAATGGATCCGTAAAATTCTTCATTGAGAAATAACGCCGTAACTTTCCACTTTGAATCGCATGATACTCCACTTCCGGATGACCTTCTGCGATCAGTTCCTTTTCGATCCCTTCATGGGAACCAATATAATGCACACTATATCCTTTATCCAAAAACACAGGAATTAACGCTTGATTGACGGATACGTGTCCCGCTGTACCGCCACCTGTTAATACCACTACCGGTTGCTTCATTCTTTCCATCCTTCCCTATGCGTTACCTACTGTATTTCATGCTACACTAGTTAAAACGAAAAAATTAGTAGAGGAAATCAAAACTATGACTACAACAACGAAAACATTGCAACACAAAACGTCCATTTTCATTAAAATCATGATTCCTATTGTCATTACGCAAGTCGCGCTTTATCTGATGTCGTTTTTCGATATTCTCATGACGGGACGCTATGACACGTTCCACTTAGCAGGCGTGACCATCGGCAGTTCCTTCTGGATACCAGTCTATACTGGCCTTTCTGGAATTTTGATGGGCCTGACTCCTATTATCGCACAGCAAATTGGTGCGAAGAATCGAAATGATGTCCGCCCTACTGTCCAGCAAGCATTATACGTATCTCTCGCTCTTTCGGCAATCATTTTCGTGCTGATCCATTGGGTTGTGCTACCTGCCATTACTAGAATGCCTCTCGATGCGCCAGTTATAGAAGTAGCATCCGCCTATTTGACTGGCATGAGTATCGGATTAGTTCCACTCATGGCCTATACCGTACTGCGCTCATTTTTTGACGCACTCGGTGCAACCCGAGTCTCGATGTTCATCATTCTGTTGTCCGCACCGATCAATATTGCATTGAACTATCTATTGATTTTCGGCAACTTCGGTTTCCCAGAACTAGGGGGTGCGGGTGCAGGGTATGCGTCTGGCTTTACGTATTGGCTCGTATTCTTCATAGCGGTACTGATTGCTTGGTCGTCCCGCCACTTCAAGGAGTATACGCTGTTTAGGGGTTGGCAAGGAATCTCCTTTAGCAAATGGAAAGAAATTTTATTCATTGGCGTGCCGATCGGTTTATCTATTTTCGTAGAGACGAGTATCTTCTCTGTCGTAACATTGTTGATGAGTAGTTATACCGCACAAGTCATCTCGGCTCACCAGATTGCCCTTAATTTCACGTCGCTTCTCTATATGGTACCGTTAAGCGTGTCGATGGGGACGACAATACTAGTCGGTCAGTCCATTGGTGCGAATAAAGCCAAAGACGCACGGGAATATACGTATCTTGGCATAGCATTTGCGGTTATTTTCAGTTTCTTATCCATATTCATATTACTGACGTTCCGTGAGTCGATTGCTTCTATGTATACGACGGACACAGCGATTATTACATTGGCTGTGCACTTCTTCGTCTACGCTGCACTATTCCAGCTGTCAGATGCTGTGCAAGCTCCGATCCAAGGTGCACTGCGTGGCTATAAAGACGTGACGATGACGTTCTTAGTTGGCGTCGTGTCGTTCTGGCTCATTGGACTGCCAACTGGATTCGTTCTCGCCCGCTATACCGAACTAGACGCATACGGCTACTGGGTTGGCCTCATTGTGGGTCTATCGGTAGGCGCGGTCATTCTATCGTTTAGATTACGCTATATACAGAATAAGTATCGTGAAGTTCAATAATATGTTGTGTACAGGCCAATGGTGTTTTGATTCCATCGGCCTTTTTTTGCGAATGAAGTGAAGTGAGTGAGAGCTGTACGAGTTCCGCTCATTTTTTTCGTCTATGCGCTCATAGTCCATCTGTATCCGCTCTATGTTCATTGTTAAGCGCTCTATGATACGGGGTAACCGCTCTATGACAGTCAGTATCCGCTCATAACGACGTTCTACGTGCTCTATAGCAACTACTAACCGCTCGATCAGAGTCCGAGACCGCTCATACATTTCACCAAGCGCTCTATAATGACCTGTATCCGCTCATCACCTCATATATCCCTCACAATCCAGACCTCAAACGCACGTAACATAAATAGGATAACTATCCCAGTCTATTACGCCAATGAAATCTCAAACTCTCGCCATTAAAAAAAGACTAACGGAAATCAATCCGTTAGCCTCACTTGCCTTACTTCTGAATAAATTGTTGTGTCCAATAATGGCCATTCGCGTCATACCCAATACCGATATGCGTAAAGCCAGGCGTCAGGATATTTTGACGGTGTCCAGCTGAATTCATCCAAGCTTTCACGACATCTTGTGCACTGCGCTGACCCATCGCAATATTCTCGGCTGCAGAACGGTATGTAACACCATTTTGCTTCATCTGATCAAACGGGGAACCGTATGTCGGGCTCGTATGAGAGAAATAATTATTTGCTGCCATATCTGCCGATTTCTGTTTTGCAGATTTTTGTAAAGCTGCATCGATCTGTAACGGCTTGAGTCCTGCCTTCGTACGTTCCGCATTTGTCAAAGTTAATACGGCTTGCTCTGTAGCGGACACATTCGCAGTCTGCTGTGCTGGTTTGTTTGTTTGTGGTTTCTCCACTGGTTGAGTTGGTTGAGTTGGTCGTTGTGCAGGCGGTGTCGGTTTCGCTACCGGACGTTGCTGCGGTTTCTGGTAGTGGTAGTTGCCCCAGTAATACGAGTATACCTGCTGGCTCGGTACATTCCACTTATACGTGTGATTTTGTACCTGATTTGTCGTGCTTGCCTCTGCTGCATGAGTAGGCAATAAAATAGCTGAACTTAATAAGATGAGTGCTAACGGTTTTTTCATCTTGGTCCCTCCTTTTCCACGCAACCTAGCATAACGTCAAAGAAAAGGAGAGTTATTGGTTATTCTAACCAATTTGTCCAACAAACTCTTCGAAGCTATGAAATGAGAGTTTGAGAACGATATAATTAGCAACTTTGCCCAGTGGAGAAGACACTTACCAATAAAAAGCTATTGACAACTAGTTTTTTGGCGAATATTCGATGTCCGTGAGTTGCTCCCCGATGATCACCAATTTAGAAGGAATTTGCATATATTCCGGTATCCAGTTGACCATGCCATATGCATATTGGAATAAATGCGAGTACCGAGAACCTTCTAGTTGGATATAGCCTTTCATTCGGTAGACGTTATCGGGTAATGTGCGCACCCAGTCTTCAAAATGTTGTTGGTTGATCGGTGTGTCAAACGACAATACTTTCGAAGCGAGCGGCAACCCACTACCTGTTGCGACCGGCTGTTTCGGTGCCGCCACATTGACCATCTTCTCGACATAGCTAAAATCGACTTTCGCGTTAACTGTCTGGACGAGCGGTGCGTGGCTATTAAATTGTGTCACTTGCATCGTCACGAACGCCAATTGATTAGCCGTCAGCAAATCCGTTTTATTGAGCACCATAAAGTGTGCGTGGCGAACTTGTTCGAGGAATAAAGCTTGTATACGTGGTGAGAGCTTGTCACGGTCGATCCAGCGCTTGGCATCGACTACGGTAACAATTCCCTTGACGTCCAATTTCTCCGCGAATAACGGCGAGTATACGGCGTCTAACGCTTCGACGGGGTGAGCTGCACCGGTCGTTTCTATGAACAATACGTCAATCTCCGGGTAATCTGCTAGTAAGCCTTGTAATTGCGCTTCTGTGGATTCCGCACCCGTACAGCAAATACAGCCGTTTAGCAGCTCTTTTAACGGTACTTCTCCTGCGTCCTCGACGATTTGACTGTCGATGTTCAGTTCGCCGAATTCATTCATCAATACCGCTGGCTGTCTACCGGATTCCTTTACTTGGTCTACTAGATTTACGAGTAACGACGTCTTGCCGCTTCCGAGAAAGCCGCTGAGTAAATATACATCTATCATGTGTGGATCATCCTTTTCCATAGAGAACACGCGCCCAACGATTGCTGGACGCGTGGTTCTGTGATTATGAGTTGATTTCTTTTAACACGACTTCTTTCGCTTTCAGCAATTGCGGGTCATCTTCTTTCATCTTATCCCGTAATTTCTGCATTAAGCCGACTGTTGTATCGCCAGTCAAGATGCCTGTTGGTTCTTGTGATAAATCTTTTTGCAATGTTTTAACGGCTTCTGCTGTATTCGTGTCATAGAGACCGTCTACTTCTCCCGGATCATACCCTACTGCTTCTAACATCTCCTCAGCTGCTTGTACAGACGGAGAGACGAGACCTTCGTTCATCTCTTCAGATGAATCCAGGAACGGCAGTGACGCATACGGAGGGTATGGCACTTTGACGTCAGGCTCGATCCCTTTTTTGTGGATCCAGTTGCCGTCTGGGGTTAGCCATTTCGCTGTCGTCAATTTCAAGTTGGAGCCGTCTGGTAATTGAGTCGGTGTTTGAACGGTACCTTTACCAAACGTCTTCACACCGACAATCGGAATACCCGCAGACTCTTTTAATGCACCCGCTAAGATCTCAGACGCAGACGCACTGCCTTCATCTACGATCAACGCGACGGGAACCGTTACTTTCTGTCCGTCAGACGAAGGATACGCTTCGGGTGTTTTGCCTTTTTCTTCTGTTTGGAACAGAATCTTGCCGTCTGGAACGAACAAGTCGGAAATATCAATTGCCCCGCTTAAGATGCCACCTGGATTTTGACGCACGTCAATGAGTACGCCTTCCATGCCTTGGTCGGTCATTTCATTCAATGCTTCGAGTAATTCTTCGTACGTATGTTCAGAGAACGATGTAATGTTGATATGTGCGATGTGGTCGTCGAGCATTTCTGCGTAGACTGTATTGATCGGAATGACGTCACGGACGATCTTTACGTCAAACGGATCCGATTTCTCTCCACGGCGTACAGACAATGTCACCGTTGATCCTTTTTCTCCACGGATCAGCAATACCGCTTCCGATGAAGACATGCCTTGTATGCTTTCACCATCTACGGATAGTATGGTATCGTTCGGTAGTAACCCCGCTTTTTCAGCAGGTGAATTTTTGATCGGTGATACGATGCTAATATAGCCATTCGATTCTTGAATTTCCGCACCGATTCCTTCAAAACTAGAAGAAATGCTTTCATTCAATTGCTTGGCTTCTTTTTCATTTAAATAATCGGAGTATGGATCGCCTAATGAATCGACCATTCCGTTGATCGCGCCGTCGATAACGACTTGATCGTCTACATCGTCAAAATAACTTTCTTTCAGTTGATCGTATGCCTCATATAGTTTCTTGAACTCTTTTCGTTCCGTACCTACTTGGTTGGGTTTGACGACTTCAACTACTTTTTCGTCTCCGACTGTCAGTGCAACAAAGGTAACGGTGGCTGTCGCTAGCACAAGGAAAAAAATGAGCATGATCAGAGAAAACGGTTTGATCCGAATAAAGCGAGTAGGTTTTGGCGCTTCCGGTTGTGGTTTCCCGTTCTCGTGCGAATCGTTTTCGTTCATTGTCTTCCCTACTTTCCATATCCCTGCAAAAGACCGCTACCCAGAGCGGTCTATTACAAGTTTCTATCTATTCAATTAGTCAGCGATTGCTGCATCTAACGCGACTTCGATCATTTCGTTGAATGTCGTTTGACGTTCTTCAGACGTAGTAATTTCACCTGTAAGGATGTGGTCACTTACCGTCAGGACAGCGAGTGCTTGACGACCATAGCGAGCGGCTAGTGTATACAGTGCTGCCGCTTCCATTTCCACTGCCAATACGCCGTGTCGCGCTAGTTTTTCGTGCTGTGCGTCTTCATTGTAGAAGAAGTCTTCTGTGTAGACGTTGCCTACTTGTAAATGCAAGCCTTTTTCTTTCCCTGCATGATACGCTTTCATCAATAAGTCAAAGTTCGCAATCGGCGCAAAGCGAATGGGACCAAATGTTACGTCGTTTAGTGAAGAGTTGGTGGTCGCACCTTGTGCAAGAATGACGTCACGTACTTTCACGTCCTTTTGAATTGCACCACATGTTCCTACACGGATCAATTTCTGAACGCCAAACTCTTGCATTAACTCGGTTACGTAAATAGAAATAGACGGAACGCCCATTCCAGTACCTTGTACGGAAATACGTTTGCCTTTATATGTTCCGGTAAACCCAAACATGTTACGCACTTCGTTATACTGTACGACGTCCTCTAAAAATGTGTCTGCGATATACTTCGCGCGCAATGGATCTCCTGGCAGAAGAACCGTTTCTGCGATATCGCCTGCTTTTGCATCAATATGTATGCTCATCTTATTTTCAGCCTCATTTCACTAATTTGTTATTATCATACAGTGAATAATGGCGAGATGCAATGAAACCCTCGCCATTCACCTACTGCAAAGCTCTTGATAGATTGCGTATATTTCATCAAAGGTAGTGGAACGTAAATGATCGTCCGCCATGTCCTCGACGTAACGTGACAATGAATCGAAATCCTCTTCGTCCTTCGGGAAACCGGCATCCAGGTACATCCTATCTGCAAACAACGCCTTTACATCATCTTTTCCACCACCACGATAACGTAGCGCAAAATGGTAAAAGGATCGATCCATCGTCGTCACCTTCCTTCACTCAAATAACCCTTTGTATTCTTCATAGCCTTCTTTTTCTAGGTCACTTACCGGAACGAAGCGCAATGCTGCGGAGTTGATGCAATAACGCAATCCGCCTTGTTCTTGTGGTCCGTCTGGGAAGACATGTCCTAAATGAGAATCTGCTGTCTTACTGCGTACTTCCGTGCGGCGCATACCGTGAGTCGTATCGAAATGCTCGGTTACTTCCACCGCTTCAATCGGCTTCGTGAAACTTGGCCATCCGCAACCCGCGTCGTATTTATCATTGGAGCTAAATAACGGTTTGCCTGACACGATGTCTACATAGATTCCGTCTTCGTAGTGCGCATCATATTCATTACGAAACGGTGGCTCTGTTCCACTTTCTTGCGTCACATGATACTGCATCTCAGTTAATTCAGTACGTAAGTCTTTTTTCATGAATGATTCCCCCAATTTTTTTCGATAAATCCTGCGCGTCCTGATCCAACCGTGTAACGAGCGTAGTGGTCTGGGTTCTTTTCATAATACTGTTGGTGATATTCTTCGGCTGGATAGAACTCTGTTGCCGGGAATATATCTGTCACAATCGGTGCGCTAAACTTGCCGCTATCTTGTAAAGCTTGCTTTGATCGTTCTGCTGCTTGCTGTTGCTCGTCCGAGTGAGTGTAGATCGCGGACTTATATGATTCGCCACGGTCATGGAACTGGCCGCCTGCGTCAGTCGGATCGATTACTTGCCAGAAAATAGTCAATAGCTCTTCGTAACTGATGACGCGATCGTCGAATTCAATTTCCACGGCTTCTCGGTGGCCCGTTGTATTGGTACAAACTTCTTTATACGTCGGATTGACCGTATGTCCGCCAGTATAGCCACTCGTGACGGAATGTACTCCATCGTATTGGTCGAACGGCTTGACCATACACCAGAAGCATCCGCCTGCGAAAGTTGCGCGTTGTGTTGCCATAGTAATTGCCCCCTTAGTTTTTCGGTATCAATACTTCCAATATAATCTCATCTTTTGCTAAATTCACTTCTTTTGCCTTCACTTGAACGTCACCTGAGATCGGCAAATCTTTTAAATCGATGAAAATTTCCTCTTCTTTCGGTCGGACGATCATCCATGACGGAAGCTCTACTGAACTCTTGAGTAATTTCAGTACCGTAGAAGGTGGAATATTCAACTGTCCTAATTCCATGGACGATTGTTTAAGAATTAAGTTTCCGTCTTCCCGTACGACTGGGTCAAAATGCATCGCAAGCGGTAACGTATGCGAGAATACCGTAAGTTCAGATGTCAACAATACGTCGTCACGCATTTCTAGCTCTACTGGTAACGTGCCTTTTACGGCCTTTCGTATATACGTATTCGCAATTCCTTCAAAATTCTCTTTGGTTGTATTCAGTGCCAACGTGTAACCTGTCTCGTTTACCGCTGTATCTTCCGGGAGAGGTGGAGAAGCGGTCGCGCCACTGATGAGAATCATGAGTCCTACAAGCGCTGCCGCCACTATGCCCGCCAGGCTGAAAAACGCTACTTTCCAAATATTCATATTGTACTTCACTCCACTTCCAAGTCAACCGCTGAACAGCCTTTAATTTCGCTTACAAAACGCTTCTCCATCAAATCATACCCTTTACTGTTCGGATGGAAGAAGTCTGTGTGATAAACCAAGTTTTCATTCGAATTAAATAAATCTTTCACAGGAACAAAACAAGCCATGCCGTCTTGTTCCACTTGTTCTTCTATCGAGCGGTTCCAGTCCGCGATAATGTCTTCGAACTCTTGTACTTCGTCCGTTACGACGGAGAACGGATTATAAAGACCCGCCACGATAATTGGTGCATCCGGGTTATACAGACGCAAGATTTCAAACAACTCTTCAATTCTCGTTTCGAATTTACCAAGCGCCTTATAGAAATCAGACATTTTCATCTGCATTAAATTCCCTTTGACGACTTTCATAATGTCATTGCCGCCAATCGTAAAGACGATATAATCTGCCTGAATGATTGCTTCTTGCACTTCTTCATCTTGCAATTGTTTTAAAAACTGGTCGCTGCGCCGTCCGCGTTTCGCTAAGTTCACAGCGTCTACTTCCATAACGCCTTTCCATTGTTCCATATCCGACGTCAATCGGCCGAAATATCCGCCTTCTTTGCGTTCATCTCCGACTCCTTGTGTCAATGAATCACCTAGCCCTAAGACGTTTACGCGTTTTGGGATAAATGTTTCCGGCACAACGAACGGTTCGAACGCAACATTTTCACGTTCTGCAAGCGTCGTCTCTTTTTTGCTGAATGGGGCTTGGCACCCTGCTAAGAACAATGAAAAGACGAGACCTAGCACTAGCATTCTTCTCATAATGTCATATCCTTTGTAGTTAGTATCACTCGGTGTAATACATAAATCCGATTGCGCCTTCTCCAGTGTGGGTACTCACGATCGGTGTCGTAAATGTCAGCATCACGTGGATGCCCATTTCTTCAATCTTATTTTTAAGTGGTTCTGCCATCGCCAGACCATTCGCATGCGCGATCCCGACACTACGAATTACTTTCCCTGCTGTTTCCTTCTTAAACTCATCAAACAAATACGAGACTACTTGTTTATGGCTACGCACTTTCGCGACCGGTGTATAGACCCCATCCTTCAGTGACGCAATAGGCTTAATGTTCATCAAGGAACCTAACATCGCTTTCCCTTTGCCGATACGTCCGCCTTTGACCATATTATCTAGAACATCCAGTACGACGAATAAAGAAGAGCTTTTACGTACATGTTCAATTGCTTCTACAATCTCTTCTACCGTCTTGCCTTCTTCGGCCAGTCGACATGCTTCAAGCACTTGGAAAGACAGGGCGTGTGAAATGTACATCGAGTCGATGACCGTAACGTCAGCGCTTGACGCATGAGCTGCTGTTTCCGCCGATTTTACTGTACCGCTCATGCCGCCGGTCATATGGATCGAGATAATTTGCGACCCATCCGCACCCAGTTCGTCATAGAGGTTTTGGAATACACCGACTGCCGGCTGTGAACTTTTTGGTAATTCTTTTGCGTCGCGCATCAAGTCGAGAAATTCAGCCGGCTGAAGTTCTACACCGTCAATATACGACTTGTCATTGACGATCAGTGTTAAAGGCACAACATGGATATTATGTTGAGCAATCATTTCATCCGTTAAATCTGCAGTGGAATCCGTGACAATATGAATTTTTTTCATGATTTCTATCTCCTTCGCGTGTGGCTTTTGCGATTTTTTTCGCTGTTTTTGGTATAGTGTGTTGCAGGAGGTGCGATTAGAATGGAAGAATCATTCGATTATAAGAATCTGCACGAAGAACGTTGGAATGCGATCACGCATGCCATCGGATTCTTACTCAGCATACCTGCGCTGGTCTTGCTGATTGTAAAAGGCGTGAAACAAGGCACCGGAATCGCCATAACGAGCTACACGATCTTTGGCGTGTCCATGTTGTTACTATTCCTTGCAAGTACACTACTACATAGTATGCCGGTTAAACTGAAATCGTTTTTTGCTATTCTCGACCATTCCGCCATTTATGTATTGATTGCCGGAACGTATACGCCATTTTTATTGGTGACCTTACAAGGGGCACTCGGCTGGACGTTATTCGGTATCATCTGGGGATTGACCGTGTTTGGCATCTTGTTCAAGATCTTTTATATTCATCGCTTTGCCAAACTATCGCTTGCCCTTTATCTCATGATGGGCTGGCTCATCGTGTTGGCGATTAAACCATTATATAACGCACTGCCTACTCAAGGCGTTTCGTTGCTCGTAATCGGTGGCTTGTTCTATACAGCGGGGGCGTACTTCTTCATGTCGCGCCGTGTACCGTATAACCACGCAATTTGGCACCTGTTCGTGATGGCAGGCAGCGCATCGATGTACTTTAGCGTTCTTCTCTATGTCTAGAGAAGAACGTTATTTTTTATCCCAAATTTGGTATGTGTAGGCGGTGCCGTCTTGCGCATAATGCGGTTCAGACTTGCTGGTTAACACGTACTCCTCTTCATATTCTGGGAAGAACGTGTCACCCGGATAATTTTTCTCAATGACCGTCACATACAGTCTGTCTGCATCATCTGCCATCGACATCTTGAAAATCTCCGCGCCACCAATGACCATTACTTCATCCGCATAGTCTTTCGCGAGCTTCACGGCACTGTCCATATCATGAACGACTGTTACGCCTTCCGCTTCGTAGTCTTCGTTACGCGTCATGACGATGTTCAATCGACCTTTTAACGGACGACCAATCGATTCAAACGTCTTACGTCCCATGATCATCGCCTTGCCCATCGTTTTCTCTTTGAAATATTGGAGTTCTTCCGGAATATACCACGGCATTTCATTGTCCTTGCCGATCACTCGACCTAGGTCATGTGCCACTAATAATGAAATCATTGTATGTCCTCCTTATACTGCGATCGGTGCTTTAATTCGTGGATGTGGATCATAGCCTTCGATCGAAATATCTTCTGTCGTCAACTCAAAGATCGACCGACCGTCGTAATTCACGTGCAACGTCGGCAATTCTTTTGGTTCTCTCGACAATTGCTCATGTACTTGATCAATATGGTTCTGATACAAGTGTGCGTCACCTAATGTATGGACGAATTCGCCTACTTCTAAACCACATTCATGCGCAATTAAATGAATAAGTAGCGCGTACGACGCGATATTAAACGGTACACCTAGGAAGACGTCCGCACTGCGTTGGTAGAGCTGGCATGATAACTTGCCGTCCGCTACGTAAAACTGAAACAGTAAGTGGCATGGCGGCAAGGCCATGTCGTCTACTTCAGCCGGATTCCACGCAGTAACGATGTGGCGTCGCGAGTCCGGATTATGTTTGATGCTGTCGATCACTTGTGCGAGTTGATCGATGACACCGTTTGCACTATCCCACGCTCTCCATTGCTTGCCATAAACAGGACCTAGATCCCCGTGCTGTTTCGCAAATTCCTCGTCGGCTAAAATTTTCTCTTTAAATGAAGCAAGCTCTGCTTTATACACTGTCGCAAATTCTTCATCTTTTAGTACACGGCGACCAAAATCCGTCATATCCGGTCCAGTATACGCCGCGCTGTTGACGTACCGCTCAAATGCCCATTCATCCCAAATTCCATTCCGTTCTTGAATCAACGTACGGATATTCGTATCTCCTTTAATAAACCATAATAATTCCGAGACAATCAAACGAAACGCTGTCTTTTTTGTCGTTAACAAAGGAAACCCTTGCGCTAAATCAAAACGCATCTGATAGCCGAAGACACTGTATGTCCCCGTACCCGTACGATCTCCTTTTTTTGTTCCTGTTTCCAGAATATGTTGACATAGATCTAAATATTGCTTCATGCTTCAAGCTCCCTCTTCTGAAATTACACCTATTATAACATTGTTTGTCTTAGTACAAAGAGAAAGACATTGGAAAGCGGCACAAAAAAACATCCTGCAAAACTTGTACCACATACCATGATTTCTAAAGCGTCTATTGAAGAACTAAAAGTTTGTCATGAGAATCATGTAACCAAACAAGATGAATAAAATTTAAGTTTGGCAACTATTGAAAAAGAAAAGAAAGTTTATCAAGAAAAACTTTCTTCAACAAATCTTCTTTCCATCTTGATTAATAGAAAGAAGTGGGAGTAACATTGTCGATGTATGTGCCAATTAACGTTTAAATTACATTTCACCATCACATTCTTAAGCAAATAAAAAACCGCATAAAACCAAATTCTTACATAAATTTGGTTTCACACGGTTTACATTCAATTCAGTTTTCTCTCCATAAAACTTCAACGTCTTACGAAAGCCATTTAGGTGGTGTGTTCTTTGACCAGTAAATATCACCAACTGAATGATGCGCGACAAATCCATCATCTGCTGTGTGGTAATGGAAATTATAGAAATAACCATCAACAGGTCGCTTTTCCGTACGAACGTGGAACTTAATAAGATCTTGGTTCGCTGTCTTGTCATAGACATGGAAAATCTTTTCCGCATAATCGCCTGAAGGTTGTTCGGTGATAGCGAGACGACGATCTGCTGCGTTATGTACGGTCGTTTGGATCACTGCTTCGATTCGTGGAAAAACTTCATTATCAAATTCGTTCTGAATTACGGGACCGATACGTCGTCCAAACTTTTCATAGGTTAACAGACGTGCGTGTGCGACCAATTGCTGTTCATCGGTGTAGCTATCAAGTGTTAGTAAGTCATTTTGGTTGTCATGCAGTTCAAGGGAATACTCCATTCCTTCTGCGCGGGTACCGGATTCATTCGGTTCATGCTTGTCTTGAAAGTTTGTCCAAATTTCATGATTGGGTGTAATGACGCCCAGTGTCAACACGGCGACAGATGCGATCATCAGCCGCTGTAACCATTGCTTCATTTCCATCACTCCTTCAACATTCCGTCATACATCTACATAACTCATACGAAAAGCGTCACAAAAGGTTTCATCTTTTACTATTTCATTGTACAATAAAGTCAAACTTCAATCATCAAATTTCACAAAACGTTCTCTGATTGCAAGTTAAGCGAATTTCAATCAACGCGCTACATATAAAGGAGGTCGCAACAATGGATGTTAACTTACTATTAGGTATTGGTATGCTTGTCTTGACTTTGTACTTGAGCTCCCTAAATTTCACGCACTGATTCAAAAGCGAAGAACGCCGTATAGCCTCGACAGGCTGGCGTTATGGTAAAACACAAAAGAGACTGTATGGCTTAATAAAAAGCTATACAGTCTTTTTTCTATGTTAGTTGTTAAGTAAAGAAATGAGACCGCGCTACAGCCCATTTCATTTCTCAAGCACACCATAATGAACTTTCGTATACGGCCGAATTTGCTGAATAAAGCCGAAGCGTTCGAACATCGGTGACTGGAAGTGGTCTTTCAGTACAACACGGCGTCTACATACCCGCAAAGCTTCTGCTACCCATTCTTCTGTGACAGTATCCGTCATACCGATTTCCCGTAGCACTTCAAAATTGGAAGACTCTTCGATCGGTGTCGTGAACATCGGGTCGAGGAATACGACGTCGCGTGAGCTCGTTTCGCAAGTTTTCAGGAAATCTACGGCTTCTGCATGAATGACTTGGACCCGCTTCATTGCTTCTTGCAGTAGTGGAAAGTCGATTGGGAAATTATGCAGTCCAACTTTGGTTAAAAATGCGATAATTGCGTCCGCTTCGACTCCTTCCACTGTTCCTTTTTCTCCCACAGTGCTCGCCGCAATAATTGCGTCCGAGCCGAAGCCAAGTGTGCAGTCGAGAAAAGAGTCTCCCAATTTGAGATCGGCTGCCGCCACGAGTGGATCTATTTCACCTTTTAGTATACGTTTCAAGCGATAGGTGGCAGAGTTCGGATGAAAGAAAAACGACTCGTTACTACCTTTTTTGTAAAACGAATAGCGGTCCTTCCCCGCCACCAAAACATCTGCTTGATAGATGTCTTGGAGTGTAGAGATAGACCGCTTTTTTCGTTCGACGACAGGTGCTTGCAACGCGTCTGCTGCTTGATGCATCAAGGCAGTAGACTGTTCATCAGGGCGTCCTGCAGTCGTAATAATCACATTCACTGAGCGACAACTTTAGTTAAGACGTCAACTAGGTGATCTTTAATTTGATCTTTTTGGAAGTTCTCGATTTGTTCACGAGGAATAAAGTATACCACTTTACCTTCATTCCAAATCGCAATGGATGGTGAACTTGGTGGGATCTCCGGGAAGTATGAACGGAATGTTTCCGTCGCTTCTTTATCTTGCCCAGCAAACACCGTAAATAGATGATCCGGTTTCACTTCTTCAATTGCTTCGCGTACTGCCGGGCGTGCTAAACCTGCTGCACATCCACAAACAGAGTTGATCACTATAATAGCTGAACCTTCCAAGTCTTTTAGCGTATCGTTGACTTCATCAGCCGTTGTTAGTTCTGTAAATCCTGCAGTTGTTAGTTCTTCGCGCATCGGTGTAACGATACCGCGCATGTACTCATCATATGCGTTCATTTGTATCTCTCCGCCTTTCGTTAAGTAAAGTGTTTTATGTCGTACTGATTTCAATAGTAAAGGATAGAAGGAATTATTTCACGTGATTGAGTTGGCGAATGATAGAATATTGTTTTTTTGATATTCTTCAAGCGAATAATTCACTATATGAATACTCATTCATTTATGATAAAGTTGTCTTACAATTCTATAAAAATGATAAGGGGTGTGAAATATGGGGAATTTAGTGGGCAAAATTGCAGTCGTAACAGGTGCAGCACAGGGAATCGGTGAGAAGATAGCCGCACGTTTACTTGACGACAGAGCAACAGTAGTCATTCTAGATGTCAATTTCGAGAAGTTGGAACGAACAGCTTCCGTATTGGATGACTCAGGTGAAAGCGTTTACCCTATGAAGTGCAACGTAGCCGATTCAGAAGATGTATCGAAAACGTTCTCTACGATTTACGAGAAGTTCGGCAAGGTCGATATATTGATTAATAATGCGGGGATAACGAGGGATTCATTTTTCCATAAAATGACCCCAGAGCAATGGCATTCTGTATTGGATGTTAATCTTAATAGCATGTTCTACACATGCCAAGCCGTCATTCCGCATATGCGTGCGCAGCAGTACGGCAAGATCGTCAATGTCTCTTCCTCTTCCAGTTGGGGCAATTTGGGACAAGGAAATTACAGCGCATCGAAAGCAGGTGTACTTGGATTGACTCGAACGCTCGCTAAGGAGAACGGGAGTAAGCAAATTACGGTCAATGCGGTAGCGCCGGGACAGATTAATACCGATATGACGAAGGATTTACCAGACGATGTGAAGAAAATGGCGACGATGTTAACGCCTGCTGGTCGTATGGGTGACCCAGCGGAAGTAGCATCGGTTGTTGCGTTTTTAGCTTCAGATGACTCAAGTTTTGTTAACGGCGAGTGCATTAGTGTCAGCGGAGGATTTTTGATGGTGTAATGTAAAAATATACCTGCGTGAGAACTTCTCGATTGTCCTCACACAGGTATATTTTTTTACGTTAAACGCTTGCTTAGGGGCTTGAATCTAATAGCTTTTTGCAGTCTAGGAATTAATATAATAGACAGAATCGTAACTCCAATATCCAGTGGTAAATAAGCAACCATCCAGGACCAAGCAAGTACATAACTGAAGCCAGCAGGCGCTTCTACCCAATATACATACGCAAAATACATATAATTCGTACCGATTATGTAGTTCACTGCTATTGCGAGAAAACCTGCAGCCGCATAACTAAACCACGACTGATTACGCTCGAAGAACTTTCCTACGATATAGGCTACGAATATGAAGGAGATAATGTAACCAAACGTCGGGCTGATGAAACTACCGAGTCCCCCTTTAAACTGTGCGAAAATCGGAGCACCTGCTAACCCAATAAATAAATATGCAAACATAGACAAGGCCCCTAAACGGCTACCTAGTAATCCTCCAGCTAATATAGCGAAGAGTAACTGAAGCGTGACTGGCACACCGCCGATCGTCAACAGTGGTGCTATGTTCGCTCCCACTCCCATCAATGCCGCAAATAGTGCGCAAAGTACAATTTCTTTTGCTTTCATTTTTTGATCCTCCCACTTTCTATTGTTGTCTCACAAATTATATGTTAACATAATTTAGTATTTAGTTAACACATATTTGAAAAAGGAGATTACAACGTGTCGATACTATTCATTACCGGAACAGATACTGATGCCGGAAAAACTGTAGCCACTGTGTTACTCAGTGACTTTTTATCTGATAACGGTCGGAATTTCGTCCCTTTTAAACCTATTCAAACGGGAGCGGTTTTCCACAATGACAGCTTTGCAGCGCCCGATGTGATGACGTATAAGCTGGCGTCGGGACAAGAACAACTTACTCCCGACTATTTATTCACTACGCCTTGCTCGCCTCATTTGGCTGCCAGTTTGGAAGACGTACACATCGATATTAATAAATTGACACAAACGGTGAAGAAACGTAGTGAAAGTTATGACGGCATCATAGTAGAAGGAGCGGGAGGACTATATGTTCCACTTACTTCTGAAGGATATTGCATGATTGACTGGATGGCAGAATTGAAGGCACCTGTGGTATTAGTCGCACGAGTGGGAGTTGGGACAATCAACCATACACTCCTTTCAATCGAATCAATGAAAGCGAGAGGAATTCGAATCGCAGGGCTTTTATTCAATGATTTGGCGCAAGACTCCCCCACTATTATTAGAGACAATGTAGAAATGATCTATAAGCTGAGCGGTATTCCAGTAATTGGGGTCATTCCCTATCAGAAAGACATTCAAGAAATGTTAATGGATTCGGAAATGAAAAAGGAATGCTATAAAGAATGGGATTATACAATTTTAGAGGAGGCGTTACAGAGTGGAAGAAAATCAATTACTCAAGAAAAGTAAGCAATATATGTGGTTGCCGTTTACACAAATGTCGGATTACGAGAAAGATCCCCTTATCATTGCGAGTGGAGAAGGCGTGACAGTCACGGATATACACGGCAAAACGTATTTGGATGGCTATTCCTCTTTGTGGCTAAATGTACATGGTCACCGAAAGAAGGAATTAGATGAAGCAATCCTAACACAGCTACAATCCATTGCTCATTCGACGTTACTCGGCGCTGCAAATATACCCTCGATTTTGCTGGCAGAGAAATTAGTGAAATTAGTGCCCGAAAGATTGACCCGTGTGTTTTACTCGGACAGTGGCGCGACGTCTGTTGAGATCGCGGTGAAGATGGCCTATCAGTATTGGCAGAATAAAGGCCTCGAGAAAAAAACGCGTTTTGTGACAGTTAGCAATGGATATCATGGTGATACGGTCGGTACGATGAGTGTCGGTTCTATTGAACTGTATCACAAAGTCTATACTTCCCTATTATTTAATGCGCTCGTCATTCCATTCCCGTCTGTCTACCGCCACCCTTCAGGTAATGCGGATATTGTGCGCGATGAAAGTTTGCATGAACTACGCTTGCTATTTGAAGAGCGCCATGAAGAAATTGCCGGCATGGTGCTTGAGCCAATGATTCAAGGAGCCGGCGGGATGAATACAATGCCACCAGGTTATTTAAAAGGCGTTGAAAAATTATGCAATGAATTCAACATTTTACTGATTGTCGATGAAGTAGCTACCGGTTTCGGACGTACCGGGAAAATGTTCGCTGTCGAGCATGAGGGAATCCAGCCCGATCTCATGACGGTAGCAAAAGGACTTACAGGGGGCTATTTGCCAGTCGCCGCTACATTCGCGACTGAAGAAATATACGATGCATTTTACGGAGAATATGAAGAAATGAAAACATTCTTCCATGGACACTCGTATACGGGGAACCAGCTTGGATGTGCAGTAGCACTCGCTAACTTGGAGATTTTCGAGAAAGAGCAACTGGTGAAGCAATCAGAGGAAAAAGCTGAGTTTCTTAAAGAATTACTAGTGGATGTCAAGCAACTTCCACATGTAGGAGACGTACGGCAATGCGGCTTGATGTGCGGAATTGAAATGGTGAAAGATAAGCACACTAAAGAATCTTTCCCACTAGAAAGCCGAATCGCTTACCGGGCTACACTGGAAATGAGAAAGCTCGGTTTACTGACAAGGCCACTAGGGGATGTTATTGTTCTGATGCCGCCTCTGGCAACTTCCAATGAACAGTTAGCGGAAATGGTTGCTCTAATGGTAGAAGGAATTAAGGCAGTGACAGAAGAAGCGGTTGCTATGGATAGTATTCAGCAATAACTACAAACTTTGAAAAGAGGCTGGGACATAACTATCTCACCCCGTTTCCCTGCACTCCGAAAGGCACGCTTTCCGAGGGGCGTGGCTTGAGCCGCTTCCTTCGCTTTGCTCCGTCCAGGGTCTCAAGACGCACGCTGATCCCTCAGGAGTCGGCCTTTCTCCGTTCCGGTACACTCTGTTACTCTAAAAAAATATTTACTGATAAGAACAGAAAAAAGGCGTAAAGGACATTCCCCTTACGTTTTTTCTGTTCTGTACCAACCTCTTTTTGAATCACTTTTTATGTTGTTAACACTCTTGTCAAATCAGAGGTTTTGATAATCTCTGCCACTACAGACAGTTATAAGTTAACCATCACTTGACAAACCGCTCCACCATTTCCCGTGTCACATGAAAACGCGGATCAGAGCTATTCCCCTCTACTTCCTCCACCCCAATTAAAACAGTAATCACTCGTTCCCCATTGAATACCCCGCTACCCGTAAAACACGAACCCGCCGCATCGGTATAACCGGTCTTTAATCCATCGATCCCAGCCATTTGCATGCGCATACCTGGTAACAGTAGATTTGTGTTCCACATCTTCATGCCGTCGTTAGACATGAAGTGCGTCATGCTAGTGAACTCCAATACTTCAGGGTGCGTTGCGATGAGTCGATCAGCGATCATTGCCATGTCATGAGCGGACGCTAAATTGTTCTGATTGTCCCCTCTACCCAGATAATCGCCATCTAAGCCATGCGGATTATAGAAAACAGTTTTCTTTAGCTTAAACGCGCGTGCTTGTTCATTCATGATCTCAACGAAATCTTCTTCCGTTCCCGCCACAATCTCAGCTAACGCAAGGGCCGCATCATTTGCTGAAATGACTGTCATCGCCGTAAATAGTTCGCGTACTGTATAGCTTTCATTCGCTTGCATGCCGAGCTTTGCAGCACTCGCGAATTGTGCCATATCTAGCACGGTGGGACTTGGCTGGTAGGTAGTTTCCCAGGAAATTGTGCCATTTTTTATCGTGTTCAAAACGATATATTGCGTCATTAACTTTGTCATACTAGCAATCGGTAATGGCTTTTTGCTGTCTTTTTCATATAACATCTTACCTGTGTCTGCATGTAATAGAATCATGGCCTTCGACGAGGCACTCCAATTCTCATCTACCACTTGTACATCGTGCCATTGTGTTACCACTGCATAGATCCCTAAGCAGATGAGTACTATCAATAATAATTTTTTCATGTATACACCTGCCCATAGTATTCATTATGAAGTAGAAGTCTGAAGAATGGTAGCGGATGTTTCTTAAGAATGTATGAAGACTGTTTACAACACTTGCACGGAAGACTTACACTTTGCCTCCCGCAAGTGTTTTTTATTGTGAAGAAGTATGAACTGTTAATAATAAAATAATCCTACCTTCACACAAGACCCATTACTATTCTGTATAACTACACGGAAACCTGACCATCAACGGGTACAATGTGTTAGATGTCGAGTTGTTCTTAAGGAAGATCTATCTCTAATAAGTAAACAGTTAAATTCCAGTGTTATGGGCATAATGGCTAATAAAAGCATGTCTGGAAAAGAGGTACGATGTGAAAGCAAGTTGGAATATATTCAAATTGGATTTGAAACATATTAGTAAAAACTGGGTAGCTGCCCTATTGATTGGCGGATTAACTTTTTTACCTTCCCTGTATGCCTGGCTGAATATCTACGCAACGTGGGACCCTTATGCCCATACCGACCGATTGCCTGTGGCGATTGTCAATGAAGATGAAGGCGCGACAGTGCGTGACCAACACATTGATGTTGGGAAAGATTTGACCAAAACGTTACATGATAATAAAGAGATGGATTGGTCATTTACCACCAGCCAAGAAGCGATGGATGGAGTAGAATATGGTGATTATTTCGCGGCGATTTTTATTCCGAAAGATTTCTCCAGTAAACTTGCGACGGTCACTTCAGGGAAGCCCGAAAAAGCGGAAATTCATTACTATGTCAATGAAAAGCTGAATTCCATTGCACCTAAAATTACAGAAAAAGGCGCTTCTGTCATTGTTGACAAAGTAAGCCGCCGTTTTATATCTACTGTTAACGGCGTAGTCCTCGATTTGTTTAACGAACTTGGAATTGAAATCGAGAAAGATTTACCGGATATCAAGAAATTTGAGCAATACATTTTCGACATTCAAAAGCAATTACCAACGATTCATCAGACGTTGGAAGGAATCGTAACCGATGCCAACTCTGCGAAGCGCATCATCGACAAAGCGCAGCAACTACTGCCTGAAGCGAAACGTACTACAAACGCTGGATTAAAAACGATCAATGATACGATGGACCAGCTGACAACAGCACAGAATCGACTAGAAGCGGCTGCACCGCGTATTAAAGCGGATTTGGAGAAAATAGCTACTATTACGAATGAAACGAATGACTTCCTAAAAAATATTCAACAACTGTCGCCTGACTTCACTGAATGGAATCGTGCAAAACAAGCTGTGGACGAACGTGTAACTACTAGTATCGAAAAACTAAACGAACTTGAGCAAGACCTTCTGAATATAAAGAATGTCGCTGAACAGTTAAACGGTGAACAAGCAACCGCAGCAAACCCGACGCTGTCCAAGCCACTAGACGCCGCGTTACTAAAAGTCGGTAATCTCAAAAATCTACTAGATGAAATGCAAGAAAATGCACGTACGATGGATTCGTCGGTGCAAGGTGAAGAAGAACGGTTGCGCAACAGCATACATGATTTGCAAAAGATTGCTGAGAACACGTCCATCAAAGCTGATTCTTTCCTGACAGAATATACCGACACAATACAACCTTATATCCGTAAAGAAATTGCTCAAGCACTGAAGACCCTTACTAGTGCCAAAACGTTGCTGACAGAAGTGCAAAACAGCATTCCTGAAGTACAACAAACATTACGTAGTGCAGACAAACATTTGACGCAAGGTACACAACAAGTCGAAAATGCGTTAAATCAATACCCATACTTCTATGAGAAAGTGAACCAGCTCGCGAAACGTATCCAGGATATTCAAGGCAAGACAGATATTAATGAAATCATTGATTTATTGCAAAATGACCCGATGGCAGAACGAAGCTTCTTTGAAGAGCCGATTATCTTGAATGAAACGAAACTATTCCCGATACAAAATTATGGTACCGGCATGACACCTTTTTATACGGTACTGTCGATCTGGGTCGGTTGTTTACTGTTAATTTCCCTACTCTCTACAGACATTAGCCGGGAAGGCATATTCACATCCAGACAAATCTATGTAGGTCGGCTACTTACATTCGGTTTGATCGGATGCATACAGACGTTAATCGTGACGATCGGTGATATCGTCCTGCTTGGTGTAACCGTCAAAGAGCCCATACTATTCATCTTATTTGGCTTATTAATCAGCATAGTATTCATGTCGACGGTCTATACATTCGTTTCGGTATTCGGTGATGTAGGCAAGGCGATGGCTATCATCTTACTTGTGCTACAGATTGCAGGATCCGGTGGTACGTACCCGATCATGCTGCTACCTTCATTTTTCCAATGGATTAATCCTTTCTTACCTTTCACGTACGCAATTGACTTGATGAGAGAGGCTGTTGGTGGAATCGTCTGGGCACGAGCCATAAAGGACATGCTGTTTTTAATAATCGTTGGGATTGTCTTTATTATTTTCGGTGTAGTATTTAAGAAAAAAATAAATATCGCAACGAATCACCTGTTAGCGAAATCACGTGAGACCGATTTATTCCATTAAACTTGTGCAGACAAAACCTCCTTACGTTGGCAAGGAGGTTTCATGTCATATTGGCTTGTGTACTGTATAACGTTTCAACGCGTCCGCAGAATTCTAAAAAGGTGAAAAAAGTATTGTGGCACATTTTGAATTTCAAAATGAAATGTTTCATTATAATACCTATAGTTTTCTTAAAGAACTATTATGTTACACTATAAGTGTCGGCAGCAAATAATTATTGGAAGTAAGTCTACAGGTGATTCCGATAAAAAAGATTTTCAATAAAAAGACGATGATTCATTCGTAATTGAATGAATCATCGTCTTTTATTTTTTGAGAAATCAAAGCGTATAGTGACATTGATTTCTCACATGCTAATCTGGCTGGTTAGAACCGATTATTTCGTATAACCGTTCATTTGTGATTGAGCCTGACGCACTAGTCGCTTTGTAATTTCTCCGCCGACGGATCCGTTGGCACGCGATGTGGAGTCTGGTCCAAGGTTTACACCGAATTCGTTTGCGATCTCTTCCTTCATCTGGTTGATCGCTTGTTGTACGCCTGGAACTAAAAGTTGGTTTGAGTTGTTGTTGCTGCTGTTGTTTGGCATGTTGTCCACCTCCTTCTGACAATAGAATGAGCAATTTTTAAAAAAACATACTAAAAACTTTTTGAAATGAAGATTATTTATTTGCTTCAGATAAACAGCACCCGTACGAAAAAAATTAAAACCTCTACCGTTCGTGCTTCGGTAAAGGTTGCAGACTTACTAGCGTATATCTTCTATTCATGTCCCGTGCATAATTGTTTACTACGCTCTAACTCTTCTGTCATTTGTTTCTTCACGTCACTTGACCAGCCATGTTGAACAGCTAGAAAATCAATGACAGGTTCTTTCCATTGATCGACCCAGTCTACGTCAAATAGCAATGCACCTGTCCGTCTCCAGAAAAAATCTACCGGGGTGCGAACGAATTCTTTTGCAACGGAATACCACAATTGTGCGTAGATTTCGATTGGCAAATTAGCTCTCTGTGCGTCCGCCTTTCCATTTTGGATGACGCCGAATAATTCATCGATGTTCGATCCGTAATGAGTCACGAGCGCATAAGCCGCTTTCTCCGATAATCCAAGACCCATTCCTTCTTGTACTTTTCTGCGGATAAAGGCTTCAAATCCTTTAGAACCACCTACATGACCACCCGAAATAGGAAGATGTATAGTGCGGCTTGACGGAATCTTTTTGCCATATTGTCTTTTGAAATCTGTAGCGATTAGATCGACAATAGTTTCAGCCATTTTGCGATAGCCTGTCAATTTTCCGCCAGCAATTGTGATTAAGCCTGACTCTGATATCCAAATTTCATCTTTTCGCGAAATCTCTGAAGCGCTCTTGCCTTCTTCTTGTATGAGGGGTCTAAGGCCTGCCCAACCCGATTCGATTTGCTGTTCGCTAATCTGAAGTTTCGGAAAAACAAAACGAATGGCATTTAGCAAGTACTCTTTATCTGCTTGTGTGATTTGCGGCTCCGTCAAACTTCCTTGATAATCCGTATCGGTCGTTCCTATGTATGTTTTGCCATCGCGTGGTATCGCTAGCACCATCCGGCCATCCGGTGTATCGAAATAAATCGTGTGGTCTAAAGGAAATACACGTTGGTCAAAGACTAAATGAACACCTTTAGTCAAATGAAGTTGCTTATGATCAGGCAAAGCATCCTTTTCGCGGACTTCATTGACCCAAGGACCAGCCGCGTTCAGTACTTTCTTTGCGCAAATTACACGGGACTTTCCCGTGAGCTGATCAACTACTTCGACACCCGCCACTATGCCATCTTGATAAACAAAGTCTGTCACTTTTGTATAATTTAATACCGATGCACCGTGTTGCACAGCTTCTTTTATCACTTCAATTGTCAAGCGTGCATCGTCTGAACGATATTCAACGAATTTCCCTGCACCGAGGAGACCTTCTCGATTCAACTTCGGTTCAGCCTGTAATGTTTGTTTTTTTGACAGCATACGTTTGCGTTCTGATTTTTTCACTTTGGCTAACGTATCATAGACACGTAAGCCGATCGAACTGCTGAATTTACCGAACGTTCCACCTTTGTAGATGGGCAACAACAGCCATGTCGGAGTAGTCACATGCGGACCGTTTTCATATACTATCGCACGTTCTTGTCCAGTTTGTGAAACAATTTTAAATTCAAGATTCTTTAAATAACGTAATCCGCCGTGAATCATCTTCGTGGAGCGACTCGAAGTTCCTGCTGCGAAATCCTGCATTTCTACTAACACCGTTTTTAGGCCCCGGCTCGCTGCATCGAGCGCTATACCTGCTCCCGTCACGCCACCTCCTATTATCAATACATCAAATTCTTCTGTTCGTATACTTTCTAGTATGTCCTCTCTTCTAAAGCGAGGTGGTTGATTAATCATATGTAGTAAACTCCTATCTTCACATCTTTATTAGCATAATAATACATCTAATCCGAATATTTTTAAAGTTAATTGACAAACTATTTGATTCATGTGATAATTTCTACATGTTTAGTAGGAATAGTTATCCTATACATACGGCCATTAGAAGGGCGCAAAGACAAAATGTAACCAAGCACGAGATAGACATTTGTTTGTAACAGACCTGTCCCTCTGTGGATCGGTCTTTTTTATACTACAGGAGGTTATGTGGATGGACGTATTTGTCAATGAACCAAAATATACTACCTATCGTTTTTTAGAAATCGAGGATATTAAACAGTACGTAAGAAATCTAGGTCTCTTTCCTGAGTCTGAAGACATTCATGTTATAGAAGTGAGTGATGGTAAGATCAATCATGTCTATAGAGTACATAATGAATTCAGGTCAATCATTTTTAAACAAGCAGTCCCTTACGCACGGGTCGTCGGCGAATCGATGCCATTGCCAATTGACCGAGTACGTATTGAAGCGGAAGTGATGGAGCTATACGAAGAAATCATGCCGAAAAGCGTCCCTTCCGTTTTGCACCTAGACGAAGTGATGGCCGTTGTCGTAATGGAAGACATGCTACCGCTCGAAGTGGGCCGTACTGCATTAATAAATGGAAGTGAATCAGCTCGTTTTGCATCAGATATCGGCAAAATATCGGCTGAAATCTTATTTAAGACCTCTGATTTTTACATGCCTTCTTCAGTCAAAAAAGAGCTGCAAGCACGCTTGGCGAATCCAGGAATGCGACAGTTGACTGAGCAACTAGTATTTGATTGGCCATATAGTGACCACGAGAGCAATGAATGTGAGGACGGTATGCGTAATGAAGTGAAATTCCTCAGTCAAGATCAGCGTTTATTGCTCGAAGTTGCGCAACTTAAACATAAATTCATGACTAAATCAGACGGTCTAATTCATGGGGATTTGCATAGCGGGGCCATTTTCACAGGAGAAAACCGTACAGTCATTTTCGATACGGAATTTGCACTTTTCGGACCATTCGGTTTCGATCTTGGCCAATTCATCGCAAATCTATTTTTAAACGGCATCGCCTTCCCCGAGTATAAGGAGAAGCGCTTTGAACAAGCAAAAGAAACATGGTATGCATTTACAGAAACGTTTTCAAACCTTTGGCAGAGCACTACCTATGAACGCTATACGAAAGTCGATGGATTTTACACTATTACCATGGAAGAGATCTTTACCGATCTCATCGGCTATGCGGGATGTGAATTAGTACGACGAGCCATCAGCATCGCACAAATTCCCGATATGAATACGGAAGAAGATGAAGACTTGCGCATGGCCGCTAGAAGGAAAGTTTTAGAACTAGGTAAATATATGATTATGGAACGTAAACAAATCCATTCGCTAGAACAATTGAGTCATTGGTTTCAAGCACCTAGATAAACACTAAAGGAGGCAGTTCGATGGGCGTTACAGCAACCTATTTATTCCCCACTCATCCAAATCAGGAAAAAATTGCAGAACAACACGCACTAGGGTTGACGATCGGTTCATGGACCGACATTCCCCATATTGAGCAACAACAACTAAAGCATCATAAAGGTGAAGTGGTGTCTGTTGTGAAAGGCGAACAGAAAGACACGGTGACCATATTTTATCCGTCGGCGAATTTTTCTGCCGACCTACCAGCTATCTTCACTACTGTCTACGGGAAGTTGTCCTTTTTCGAAGGTTATGAACTAATTGATTTACAATTCGACCATTCCCTACTCGCACAATTCCCTGGTCCTCGATTTGGTGTCAACGGTATTCGCGAACAGCTCGGCGTCTATGATCGTCCACTATTAAAGGCGATTTTTAAAGGTGTGATGGGACGTGATTTATCCTTTTTCTCTAGTCAACTCCAAGAATTATTAGCTGGTGGTATTGACTTGATCAAGGATGATGAAATTCTTTTCGAAAATCAATTAACTCCTTTTCATAAACGGGTAACTACTGCGAAAGACATTATCGATCATCATTACGAGAAAACAGGCGCACGTGCTTTATACGCCGTCAATTTATCGGGTAGATCCCATGAATTACATGAAAAGGCAGAGCGCGCAACAGAACTCGGTGCAAGCGCGTTATTATTCAATGTGCACGCCTATGGTCTCGATACGCTGCAATCATTACGGGAAAATACTAATATTGGCTTACCTATCCTCGCCCATTCCGCATTATCGGGTGTGCTTGCTGGCCAAGCTGGTGGTGGATTTTCCTATCGTTTGCTCGTTGGAAAGTTGACGCGTCTCGTTGGTGGAGACCTTTCACTATTCCCGAGTCCTTACGGCAATGTCGCCATTTCACGCGAAGACGCGCTAGGGATTAACGAAGAGTTAAAACAAGACAATGGATTTGAACGAACGTTTGCTGTACCGTCTGCTGGTATTCATCCAGGAATGGTCCCGCAGTTGCTTGAAGACTTTGGTGACAATTTGGTAATCAATGCAGGTGGCGGGATTTTTGGACATCCAGACGGCCCAACACCTGGCGCACAAGCTTTCCGCGCAGCAATTGAAGCAAGTGTTGATCAGATTCCGTTGCAAGAAGCTGCAAAAACATCCGGCCCTTTGCGGCATGCATTGGAACAATGGGGCGCTCTTGAGGTTACGTATAGTGGAGGTTGAACAATGAGTAAAGTAGTGGTTTTTTGTGATTTTGATGGGACGATTACGAAAAAAGATAATATCATTAGTATTATGAATGAATTCGCATTGCCTGGCTGGAAAGAGATTACGGATGATATTTTACATCAAAACATCTCGATCCAAGATGGCGTGCGTCAGCTATTTTCGTTAATTCCAAGTACGTTACAAGAAGATATCATTTCTTTTGTCATGCAAGACGCGGAAATTAGAGAAGGATTCAGCGATTTTGTACAGTTTACGAAGGAGCGGAACATTCCGCTTTATATCGTCAGTGGCGGAATCGATTTCTTCGTTCATCCTGTGCTAGAGCCTTTTGGTCCTTTCGATCATATTTATTGTAACGAAGCGACATTTGATGAAGAACGGATTGCGATTCATTATCCGCATGCTTGTGACGCGGACTGTATGAAGCAAGATTGTGGTTGTTGTAAACCGACTATCATGCGCAAGCTATCTGACGAGCAACAGACGCGCATCGTCATTGGCGATTCGGTAACAGACTTTGAGGCAGCAAAATTGGCTGATGTAGTCATCGCGAGAGACTTTTTAGCGGAAACTTGCGAGAAACTAGACATTCCTTATACACGCTTTGACACATTTACTGATTGTATCGACATCGTGCAAGCACAACTTTAATTTTATTTGATAGGAGCGAACGATTAATATGGCGACAATTACGATTCAAGGAACGAACGAAGTGATTGAAGGACAACAAGAGGTCGCACAATTCTTAGCACAACAGGAAGTGATTTATGAACACTGGTCCATTGATCAGTTACCTGCTCATCTCCGAGAAAAGTTCGATCTGTCGGATTCGGAAAAAGAAGATATTCTCCAAGCTTTTAAATCAGATATTGATGCAATTTCTGAACGACGTGGCTATAAAGCAGCAGATATTATCTCGTTATCTAAAGATACACCGAATATTGAAGAAATGCTGAAGAACTTCGAACGGGAACATCATCATACCGACGATGAAGTCCGTTTTATCGTCAGTGGTCATGGTGTGTTCGTGATTCAAGGAAAAGATGAGCGCTTTTTTGAAGTGCATCTCGAACCAGGTGATTTGATTTCTGTACCTGAGAATATCCGTCATTACTTTACATTGGCTGCCGATCGCCAAGTAGTGGCCATTCGAATTTTCGTGACACCTGAAGGCTGGGTTGCAGTGTATTGATTGGAAGATGACTGCACTATAATTCCCTATATTTGAACTGAACCCTAACTGGTAGACACTTTATAAAAAAGTGGATCCGGTTAGGGTTGATTTCATTTAAACGTACACAAGACTCCCCTACCCTCTTTGGCTTATTACTATCTATATGACATAACTATTTATCTGAATATTGAGTGCATTCTCTGCATTACGGGTATAAACAGAGTAGAGATACAAAATGAGTGAGGTGAGTTTAAGTGGAAAATTTCAATGAAGAAACCATTAAACAAAAGATGGAGTTACAACCAGAAGAGTTAAAAAAAACGGTAAACTACTCGATGTTTTCATTCAAATCTACGGAGCAAGTAGAAAAACTGACAACTATTGTTGGGCAACAACGGGCGCGGTCCGTGATGAATTTTGGGTTACATGTGAATAAACCCGGATATAATCTATACGTCGCTGGAATGGAAGGCGTCGGTAAAACATCCTTTGTCACTACCGTCGTAAATGACTTTGCCGAGAAAGAAGCTACACTTTTTGACTGGTGTTATGTAAATAACTTTGAAGATTCGTACAAACCTAAAGTGCTAAAACTTCCCGTCGGTTTGGGCAAGCAACTTCAAAAGTCCATGGAAGACCTATTAAAGGATTTGAAAACAGATATTCCCACTGCCTTTAACGAAGAAAACCGATTAAAGAATCGGTCATCGATCATTCGGAAATATAAAGATCAAGTTGACCAAGTATATAAACAAATCAATGAAATCGCTACTGAAAAAGGATTTCTACTTAAACAAACAGATTCGACGATCGCCACCATTCCTATGGGCGAAGACGGAAACCCTATAAGTGAGGAAGCCTACAATCTATTAAATGATGAACAACGGACAGCCATTGAAAGTAACTCGGCCAAATTGCAAGAAATTATATTGGAAGCGACGAAATCTATACCGCATTTTGAGCAAGAATTGAAAAAATCATTGGCTGGCTTTGATCATCAAACTGCCATTACGACAATCGATTTTCATATTGATGAATTAAAGAAGATCTACAAAGACTGTCCTGAAGTGATGCACTATATAAAGGCAGTCCGAAAAGATCTCAAAAATAATTTTCATGCTTTTTTACCCATGCCATCTAAAAAAGAAGAAAAGCAGCTAGGTAATCTGTTTAACGATGAAGATCAAGCACTGAAAAAATATACGATAAATGTGCTAGTTGATAATAGCGAAACGACAGGCATGCCAGTGATCTCTGCAGACAACCCTACTTTTTATAACTTAATGGGCAAGGTCGAATATGAAAACCGAATGGGTGTCATGAGTACTGATTTTACGAAAATCAAACCTGGCTATTTACATGAAGCAAACGGAGGATATTTGCTTATTCAAGCAAAGGATATTTTTTCGAAAAGACAGTCATGGGAAGGATTAAAACGAGCATTATTGATCCACAAATTACAAATTGAGAATATTGGCGAACACGCAAGTATCATTGCTACCGCATCAGTAAATCCAGACCCGATTCATCTTGACGTAAAAGTGATTATCATCGGAAATATGGACATTTATCAAGCCCTCTATCATCATGATGAAGATTTCCGTAAGCTCTTTAAAATTCGTGTAGACTTTGATGTAGAAATGAAATACAACCAAGATAATATTACAGGATTAGTTAGCTTTATTCATACTCATTGTAAAAAACATGGACTTCGGCATTTTGATCCGACGGCTGTCGCAAAAATTATTGAATTCAGTTCACGCATAGCTGGTGATCAGAACAAATTATCTACTCGCTTTAATTTACAAGTAGAATTACTTTACGAAGCAGATGCATGGGCAAGCATAATGGGAGACGATCTCGTTTCGGCTAAACATATCGAAAAAGCCATTCAGGAAAAGAAATATCGCTCCAACTTGTATGAGGAAAAAATCCAAGCGAGTATTGAAGAAGGACATATTTTAATTGATACGACAGGAGAAAAAATTGGGCAAGTAAATGGCTTAGCGGTCTATGATTTAGGACAATATCATTTCGGTAAGCCATCACGAATTACGGCTACCACATTTATGGGCAAGAAAGGTTTTGTCAATATTGAGAGAGAAAGCCAAATGAGCGGTAATACACATAATAAAGGAGTCTATATATTAGGTGGGTATTTGGGGCAAATGTTCGCTCAAAAATATCCGTTAGTATTGACCGCACACATCGCGTTCGAACAATCTTATGGGGGTGTAGATGGCGATAGTGCGTCAAGTACAGAATTGTATGCGATTCTCTCAAGCTTGGCAGAGGTTCCAATCGATCAAGGATTAGCTGTAACTGGCTCCGTTAATCAAAACGGTGAAATTCAGCCGATTGGCGGTGTAAATGAGAAAATAGAAGGCTTCTATAATGTATGTAAAAGTAGAGGGCTGACGGGAAAACAAGGCGTACTCATCCCCCATCAAAATGTGAAAAACTTGATGTTACATGATGAAGTCATTGAATCTGTTCGTGATGGCGAGTTCCATATTTATAAAGTGCGCACGATTAAAGAAGGAATAGAAATATTAACTGGTGTGCCAGCTGGACTTCCGAATGAATATGGGGATTATGGCAATGAAACCGTCTATGGAAAAGCAGCAACAAAATTACGGATGTTTATGGAATTTGCAAGAGAACAGGAGAAATGAAAAAGGACTTGCGTATGAAGCCGTCGTGCAGAGTAAACTTTGCGTCGCTTCTAACGCAATTCCTTTCTTTAGTTGCGAGTGTAAATGTACAATCCATCTTGCAAACTATCCCCCAGGTTTTTAGTTTAATAATTCAGTCATCCGTAACAAATCACCAAAATCCCCCTATGTATTTCCAATTAGCTTACATTTTCAAGTCAATTCCATTACATTCCCTTTAAAGCCATCATGAAGTTGTACAATGACTATACGATAGTTTTCTTGAGGAGCCTGATTATGAATAAGAAACGTTTAACTTGGGTAGATGTCACCAAAGGTTTTTTAATGATTCTTGTCGTCATTGGACATTACCCTGGACAATTGGATTTCCCACTCGTTAAGTATATTTACTGGTTTCACATGCCAGCCTTTTTCATTTTAAGTGGATTATTTTTTAAAGCGGTAGTTGAAAAAGGTTTAATGAAACTCTCGATTCAAAAGCGGTTTATGCAGCTGATTGTTCCGTATTTATTTTTCCTCTCAAGCATTACGCTCATCCGTTATGGGATCGAGATTGGTTCGGGGAATTCGGACTTGTCGTGGTATGTAAACGATTTGTGGACACTTGTTGTCGGTGGACGTTTTATACGCGGAGCCTATGGTGTATTCTGGTTTGTTACGACGCTATTCTTTACGTATTTATTTTTCTTATGGATGACTAAAAACTTTAACCGTACAAAACAATTCATTATTTTAGCTGTTTTTTATAGTATTGCTCACTTGGAAAGCTTATTCGCGATGCATGTCATTGGCGGTAGCCCATCTACGGCAGCGCAAACGATTCCAATGATTTGGAATATCGATGTCGCATTGATGGCAGTCGTCTATTTTTCACTCGGCTATTATTTGAAGAGTTTCTGGATGAACATACCGAAAAAATGGTTAATTGCAGGATCGCTCGTTAGTATCACGACCATATCACTCGATCATTACCACGTCATTGACTATCATTTGAGTATGAAATTTTTACGCTATGACCATTTCATCTTAGATTTGATCATCCCGCTATCTTTCACACTTGTGTTAGTTGGCACATTCCAACTCATAGCGGCTAAATTATCGTTAAATTGGCTACAAAGAATCGAAAAGCATTCTCTGACCATTATGTATTTGCATATCTTTACGGATATTTTATTAAATGATTACTTTACGTATGGAATTATTGGGTTTACTGCATTTGGCTTGTTCGTTCCCATCGTAGTTTCGATTATCATTCAAAAGTTTCTCCCACATGGAAAGCTACTCCTCGGTGGATTCACACAGAAGAAGACTACTGCAAATCGCGCTATAACGAAAAAAGTACCTGTGCACGAAACTTTCATGAATCGTTAAACATTCATGATCGTTTTGTAGCACAGGTATTTTTTTACGTATCTCATTACAGGTTACTCTGTTTTTTGTATTTTCAATCCTTCAATCGTACATATTATATTTTTGTAGTAATCAGACCGAATAGAAAACCCACTATATTCCTCGTGTGTCGTACTGGAAAACCAAGTAAAGTTATTCTTCATGAATGTTAAATCTTCAGGTAAACGCGGGCCCACCCAATCGTACAAAGTATTGGCGTGTTTTTTTAATAAACCGCATGTTATTTCATTTGAATCTACAACATAAACGGTTGCAGCCGGACCTTTTGTCGTTGTATTCGCCCACTCTTTCGTGTTATACATTTCCACCAAATATGGTTTAAATTGCACTATACAAATATCCAATATAATTTTCTCTTAGTTTTTTACACACTACTTCTTTTCACGAAATTGCTTAGATAAGTATAATCCTTCCATAATAAACAGCGGTATATTTGTTACTTTTAAAAATGTCGTACCTGTACATCGAGTAACTAATCACTATCTATTTTTTAAATCTGTTTCCTACATTCATATACATAATCATAAATACAACGATCGCAATAAATAAAACAAAACCAACGTAGAACAACGAATTGTTATTGTATATATCACTAAGTAACCAAAAGACCATGCTAAATGACAATGCAAACATCATCTTCCCCATGAATTTACAAAGTGCAACCTCATCATACTTTTCTTTTTCTACTGGAGACATTGTATTGTAGCCCGCAATTAACATCGCTCCTTTGCCGTTCATAAACATAATTCCCAAACCAATAAACACCACCATAACTAGTAGCGTGATCATCATATCGATCCCTCGCTTTGGTGTTCTTTCTTACTTTACATACGGATAAATAGTTTAAAGGTTTCATTCCATCATCAAGTAGTTCAATTAATGAATCAGTTTCACGTGTAGAACTACTTGTCTAGTCAAGTCAATCTAAAAAGCACCCGTATAAGAACGTCATGAATGTTTACACAAACATGCCCGTTTCTCATACAGGTGCTCATTTTCATTTCATTATAAAGCGACTTCTTTCAGTGCTTCTAACTGCTCTGTATCAAAGTGATAGGTTTCGTTACAAAAATGACAATTCGCTTCAGCTTGTCCATCTGTTTGGATCATATCTTGAATCTCTTCGCTGCCTAAGCTAATAATCGCATTGGTGATGCGGTCCAAAGAGCATTGACATTGAAATTGAACAGGCATACTTTCTAACATCGTGACGTTTTCCGATCCTAACACGTGCTCAAGTAGTTGTTCGGGTGTACAATCTTCTGCAATTACGGAAGAGAGTGGCGCAATGCCTTTCATTCGCTCTTCAATCTTATTCATGACGTCTTCATCTGCACCAGGCAGGAGTTGAATAATAAAACCACCTGCTGCTTTTACGCTGTAATCAGGATTCATTACTACGTCTACTCCGACGGCAGACGCTGTTTGTTCAGATTTAGAAAGATACGATGTATAGTCTTCTCCAATTTCCCCGGAAACGAGAGGGATTTGTCCCACGAAAGGATGCATCAGCCCCACGTCTTTTGAGACTGTTAACAAACCATTCGTCCCGACTGCCTTTCCGACTTCGTTCATTTCTAAGTTGGTTTGAGGATTCGAGACATATCCTCGAACTTCACCTTTAGCGTTCGAATCCACAAGAATAGTACCAAGTGGGCCGCCACCATTAATTTTCACCGATACTTTTTCTTCGCCCTTTAACATAGCGCCAAGAATAACTCCAGCAGTCATGGAACGTCCGAGGGCATCTGTAGCTGTTGGAAGGGCTGCATGCCGTCGTTGTGCTTCCGCTACTGTTTTAGTTGTATTCACAGCGTATGCGCGCACTTGATTTTGATACGCCACTGCTTTGACTAAATAATCTTTCATGCTGCTATACATCCTTTCTATATCTTTGAACGTTAGTTGCGCTTTGTTTCACGCAATTTTTCGGGTGTGACATCATTTCCTAGAGGATCGATGACTGTCAGACCTGAAAATGTATCCATAACTTGTCCGCGGATTTCACGTAAGTAATCTTGACGTAATACGGTCTGCTCGACTACTTCGGCATTGGTTAAGCCTTCTTCACGTTGTTTTTTAGCTAATTCATTAATACGACCTAATTGATTGATCATGTCATTCCCTCATTTTCATTTATTATTTACGAATAAGCGGCATACTATGTGCACTGAAGTGCGGGACGACAAATTCTTGCAGCTCCTGTATCACTTCTGTTGTCGGTCGGTCTTCGTTTCGGATCGCGAGGATCACATGATTTACTCCGATATCTTGCAGTGCATATAAATAATCGATTAAAAACTTGTGACCTGATGTGAAGCCTACTTTTATTGGAATAGGTCTAGGCGACGTATTCGGCTTCTCGGATAAATGAATAGTCAAAGGCTGTATAAACGGTTTAAATGAAGTTGTCGCTTGACGCCAAAGCTTGATCAGCTCTTGTTGGCGATTTGCTTCTTGGGCGTAAAACATCCAACCGTCTGTATTCTCGGCTAACCACCTGATCGTTTGTCCGGAATATCCGGTACCTAAAATCGGGATGGTAGACAATGGTGGCTTAGGAATCACATCGCCTGCTTTTAGTCCAACACGTTCGGACTGAATCGTAGGGAAAGATTCTTTCCACACCGTTTTCATTACGTCTATTGACTCCCTGAACAATTCACCACGTTCGTCTCGATTCACTTTGAAGGCTGGGAACTCGATCGGGCGATCACCCGTAGCCACACCAAGCAATAGACGCTGATTGGATAAATCATCTAATGAAGCAGCTGACTTCGCCAAATGGAGCGGATGCCGCAACGTCGTGACGACACTTGCCGTACCTAGCGCGATTTTACTTGTATGTGCACTTACGTATGCCAGAAGTTGAAAAGGATCATGCTTGACGCCACTATCCCCGAAGTTCGGATCGTAAAGAGGTGAATCTCTTACATATAATGCCGCAAAGCCTGCATCTTCCGCTTGTTTGGCAAGCTCTAGTTGTTTCGCTATAGAATTCGGCATACGGTGCTCATCAGCTTGATCCATAGGGAATGTCAGGCCGAGTGTTAACTTATTTTCTTTAAACGTTCGAGCAAATCCTTGATGCATTTGAAATGTATTCATCATCACTCCACCTAGCTTGCCATCCTACTGGCACTTAGACCATTTTATCTTTCAGCCATTCTTGCAGTGCTTGTACTTTCGGATTATATTCTGTATTTATTTCTTCATAAATTGACGCAACCGTTTCACGTTTAAGAATGGACTTCCACGAATTCTCGGCCTCAGCCATTAAAGCTGTTAATGCGCAGTCGTGATCTTCTTCTAAATTAAGCATGTTATGAAAAACACCACTTGGAGAATAGAGTGACTGTTTTCCTTCGATCGCTAAATATATATCGTACACACGAATTTCTTCAGGCTTTCTTGTTAACTTAAACCCGCCTTTCACTCCAGGAACAGAAGTGATCAAATCCGCTCTGACTAATTTCCGTAAGATCTTTTGGGTGTATGTTGGCGATGCATGAAGTTGTTGACTGATGGTTTCTCCTGGCAATACCGCTCGATCCGGCAACATATTCAAGATCAGAATGGCGTACAAAGACTGTTCCACTCCTGTTTTCATCTGCATTACATCATCACCTTTTTCATTGTCATTCATTTGACGAACCCACTCATCTCTATCGTGGATAACTATTGTCCTCTTTAGAATAACATACTCTTTTTACTATGTATAGTTTTCGACTTCGCAACCATTTACAGTATTGTTGCATATATTTTCATAAAAAAAATAGCCTAAAGACGGAATTTCACCCTCTTCAAGCTAGCTGTTTAGTTCGTATTCTATTCCTTCATTCGCTTCCCTAGTACAGAGTCAAATAGTTGCTTCGCGTACGAATGTGAAAAGTGGAATGCTCCATCTGTTTTCACACTTTCGTCCACTATTTGTCCATCCTTCATGACATAAATTCGATCACATGCATACATGACCGCTGGTAAGTCATGCGCGATGAATAAAATCGACATACCCATTTCTTGATTCAACTCTAGAAGTAGGTCAATGATTTCCCTTTGAATCAACCGATCCAAATTGGATGTGATCTCATCACAAATGAGCAATTCAGGTTCCATTAACAAGGAGCGAAGCAAGTTGACACGTTGTTGCTCACCGCCACTCAATTCGGAAGGATATCTATGTAAATGCGTTTCCGATAATTTTACTTTGCTAAGCATTCGCCGAATATGCGCTTCACGATCTCCTTTCATTGTGCGGAGAGGTTCAAGCAATATGTCCCGTACCGTCCATGAAGGATTTAGCGCTGCTGATGCGTTCTGAAAAATCAATTGACTCGCTTGATAAAACGATTTTCGATTTTTCCGTGTAACTAGTTGACCATTGAACACAATTGAACCACTATCTGCTGGTTCAAGTTGCATGACGACACGCGCAAGTGTACTTTTTCCACTACCACTCTCTCCAACTACCCCCACAATTTCCCCGTTGCGAACAATTAAATTAATTTCATTCAATATTTTTTGCTTATGGTTGCCACTGAAATAACTTTTCGATACATTTAAAACATCTAACATCTACCGTCCACTCCTAAAATCTACTATCCAATAATTGCTTCGTATAGATATGATGAGGATGCAAGAAAACCGTTTCTACTGCACCAGTTTCCACTACGGTACCTTGCTGCATAACGGCCATTTCATGAGCGGCTTCTGCAACGATGTCCAGGTCATGGGTGATGAGGAGAATCGTCGTCCCCCGTTCTTTATTGAGCCGAATTAGCAATTGAATGAATTCTTTTTGAAGCACCATATCAAGTGCGGATGTAGGCTCGTCCGCAATAAGTAAAGGAGGTTCCACGTAAAATGCACACGCGATCATACATCTTTGCAACATGCCGCCCGATAATTGAAAAGGATATTGCTCGACAACTTCCCAAGCAAGACCTAACTGATCTAAAATCCATTGCATTTTCTTGCTAAATACTTCTATCGTATCTCCTACACGTTCACCTGAAAATGCATACAGTTGACGCCCTATCTTCACAGAAGGATTAAAACTGTTCGATGCGTCTTGGAATATTGTGAATACATCTTGTTTCCTCAGTCTTTCCAATTCCTGAACAGACGCATCCAATACGTTTCGCCCTTCGTACATTACGGATCCACTTACTTTCGCGTCTACCGGCAACAGGCCGAGTAAGGCGGAAACTGTCATGCTTTTTCCACTGCCACTTTCACCAATCAATGACGTGATTTTTCCGCGTGGTATTGTGAAATTGACATGTTGCGCAATGTGCTGATCTTGTATTGTAATCGATAGATCTCTTACTTCAATCATTGACACGCCTCCGCTCCGGATTTTTCCACGCCTCTCCGATAAAATTAATGGCGAGAATAGTCAAGAAAATCATAATGCCTGGAAATAACGCGATCCACCATGCGCCAATTAAAATATCGTTTTGCGCGTAGTACAGCATATTCCCCCAAGAAGGAATTGCTGGAGGTATACCGATGCCAAGAAAACTCAAGGATACTTCCATAAATATCGCGCCTGCAAAATTAAATAAGGTAACAACAAAAATCGCAGGGATACTATTACGCAACAAATGACCCCATAGTATTTTCCACACAGGCGTCTCGAACATGTTAGCCATTTTAACAAACTCTTCTTCTTTAAGGCGAATAAATTCTGACCGTACAATTCTTGCGGTGACAAGCCATCCCGTCAATCCAATGAGCAGTGCCATCCCCCACATCCCACCTTGAATGATGGCTTGAAACACTAAAATAATAATGAGAGAAGGAATGGTAATGAGAGCTTCTAGCAATCGCATCATGACCGTATCAATCACACCACCAAAATATCCACTAATACCGCCATAGACAATTCCTGTGACTAGCGACAAAATCACGGAACTGCTTGCTACTGCTAGCGTCACCTTTCCACCTTCAAGTAAACGCGATAGAACGTCTCTGCCTAAATGATCCGTTCCTAACCAATGCTCACTACTCGGTGCACTATACACTTCATCCATGTTCATGTCATTCGGACTAAACGGGGCGAGCCAATTTGAAAACATTGTCAAAAAGATAATCAATCCGAGAAGGCTATACCAAAACCAAAGTGCTTTTCGTGACATCATTTACCGGACGCCCCCTTTACGCAACTTCGGATCTATGGCATACATAATAAGATCAACTATAAATAATGACATGACCACAATGATGCCCGTCACCATAATGCTGCCCATTAATAAAGGGTAATCCTTTGTCACAACTGCCTTTACCGTCAATTGACCGAGTCCAGACCAAGCAAATAATGATTCCACTATAATAGAACCACCAAAGAACGATGGAATGGTCATTGCCATGTAATTTAAATAAGGAATGGAGGCGTTACGTACAATTCCTCTCCGAATGGTTCGATCCAATACACCATTTGCGCGTGCCACCTTTACATAATATTGACTGTTTTCTATCTTAATACTTTCTTGTAGAAAGCGAGCGTAAATCCCCACATGCGTTACAATCAACACGCTGGCGGGCATAACGAGATGACGGATTTTATCAATCACACCGCCATGACCATCCACATCGCCAGAACCAGAAGAAGGAAGGACCCCTAGACTCACGGCAAAGAAATAAATGAACAAAATACCAAGCCAAAAAGCAGGTATGGAAGACGTTGCGATACTAAATGTGGAAAGTCCTTTATCCCAAATAGAACCTGCCTTCATACCCGCCACCGTACCGAGCCAAATGGAGCCTAGCACAATAAAAAACATCGTCACGCTGAATAATAGTAATGTATTTGGCAGTCGTTCCCTAATAATTTCAGACACAGGTCTACCTTCTTTATAGGAGATCCCTAAATTCCCTTTGACCGTCTCACTTAGCCATGCAATATATTGCTCGGCAACAGGGCGATCTAATGCATATGCACGGGTAATGCGTTCTTTTTCGGCTGCAGTTAACGTCTGCGCATTGCCTCCATAGAAAGCAGCAGCAGGATCTCCAGGCGCCGCTTGCATAATGAAAAAAGAGAGGAAGCTCACGATGAAGAGGACCAAGATCCCCATCACCATTCGCTTCCCTACCCATTTACTGATCATTCCACTTCCACTCCTCGACGTTCCAAAGGAAACCCGATCCGTGATGACCTAGCGTTCGTTCTTTCACACCGCTCACATTTTTATTTATACCATACACTGCATTTTCGTAGGCAATAAAAACAAATGCGGGATCATTCGCAAGTACTTCTTGGAACTGCATATAAATCGCTTTGCGTTCTTCCGGATCTGTTTCTGTACGTCCTTTTGCAAGCAGTTCATCTACTTTTTCATTCGAATATTCGCCATAGTTATAACCGGTGCCCTTTACGCTCGATTCATCCGAATGAAACAAGATATGCGTATGATGATCTGCGTCATACGGACTGCCCCATCCAACCATAAACGCATCTGCGTCTTCGATTGTAATTGCGCTCCAGTCGAGTGCAGCTACTTTTACATCCGCACCAACGTCTTTAAAACCTTCAGCAACATAATTTGCCATGTTCACACGAACGGCATCACTTGCAGGGGCGGTAATCGTAAATGATAGTTTTTCTCCGTCTTTCGAACGAATACCGTCCTCGTTTTCTTTCCAACCCGCTTCATCCAACAGCGCGTTCGCTTTCTCTAGGTCATACGTATATTTTTCTATTTGATCATTATGGAATTCATGGTTTTGCAAGGGTGAATAGGCAACAGAACCATGTCCTTTTAAAATACCTTTTACGATTTGCTCTCGATCAGTTGCGTAACTAAACGCACGACGCACGTTGACGTCTTTCCAAAGATCCAAATTCATATTGAATAAAATGCCTCGGTAATCGGCCGATTCAATATCATAAACCGTCAAGTTCGCTTCTCTTTCCAAGTTTTCAACTTGTACAGGATCTAGCAGGGCCACATCCACTTCGCCCGACTTCAACTGTAGTGCACGGACGTTACTGTCTGGAATAAATTTAAATATGACTTTTTCAATCGACGGCTTCGTTCCGAAAAAGTCACCATAGGCCTGTAGTGTCAACGAATTGCCACGATCCCATTTATCAAACATATAAGGCCCTGCACCAATCGGGTGGCTATTAAAGTCTGCTGTTCGCATATCGACTCCTTCAAAAGCATGTTTTGGAAGGATCGGTACGGTTAACTTGTCCAGTAATGGTGTGAATGGCTGTTTTAATGTAATTTCGACGGTATAGTCATCCAGCGCGTTAGTAGATGCTACTTCTTCAAAATCTGATTTCAAAAATGAAGCGTTTTGATCATCCATAATACTTTCTATTGTAAACACTATATCATCTGCTGTAAGTTCATTCCCATCGTGGAATGTAATATCTTCTTTTAACTTAAACGTATACGTAAGTTTATCCTCTGAAACCTCGAAAGAGTCTGCGATATCGGTAACTACTTTATTGTTTTCATCAAATCGCATGACGCCTCGAAACAATAATGCATCTAGATTCGTTTCTTCGAGAATCGGGTTAAGCCCTTCGAACTCTTCTTCAGAAGCATAAATTAGGCGATTTTCGTTAGATGGAGTTAATTCTTTTGTATCTTCTTTTTTACTACAACCTGCCACAATAACTACAAGTACCATAAATAGTACAAGTAACTTCTTATTTGATCTAAACATTTCAATCCCCTTTATATCTCTATAGATTATCCACATTTTATCATTATTTCATGTTCATCTACGTTTGTCCTGTCTAACGGTTTGATTTTCTTAATAGAGCGATTATATATTCGGCAGAATTTTTCTAGCTCCCAGTATTAACCAAGTGCTCAGTACAAATGGCATCGTTAATGCAGGAAGCCCTAACGGCAGTAGCCAAATACTGACACTCGCCATAAGAGGGACTGTAATACATGCTGCGACTACCCCCGTAATAGGTGCATAGCGATTTTCTTTCGTATTATACACGACTGATACCGCTAAAATAGTCAAAATAGCGTTGTAGCCATATAACCCTAACAGGATCAACGTGTGTTCTCCAGCTAAAGCAAGAGCTGTAACACATGCAACGACGTTTCCGATGACCGCGTAGATGCCCATTTTCGTACTGGCCCAAAATACCGCAATGAATAATAAGAGACCTGGTATGGCTTCAGTAAGGAAAAAAATTTGACCGATTCCGTTGAAAGTGGATTGAAGTAGATTGATTTTACCTTCTATATGCAACTCCCAATTAGCTAAACTTTGAGGAGATAATGAATCGCTTAACTTGATACCTTCGAGCTTATACGATGCAAGCAGTGTAAACCAAGTGAGTAGGATAAATGGTAATGTTAAGATGGGGATGCCGACGTTCCCAAAGAAATACATGAGTGTAGCTGTAAATATCGCCGTGATCGCTGCTCCTACCAACGCGACAATCCAAGCAGTATGCCCGGTCAAAAATGTTTGCAATACTAGCCCAGTAAGCACAGAGTTATAGCTCATCAAACCCTGACGGATCAATGTTCGATCTGCACCGCCTATTTTTGCGACAAGCGTCCCAATCATGGCGGATAGTAATGCAATAATCCCTAATGAAAACGAAGAAACCGTAATAGCTAATAAAATTAGAAGACCTGTTATGGTGTTTTCGATATAAATGATTTGGGATATCCCTTTTAAAGATGCTTTAAGAAAAGCAGTAAAGATTCCTTCTTTCATCACTAGCATCGATTGATTTGCTCTTTTTTTGTCTCCCAAGTTCCCCACCTATTTCATTTACTTTAGTGATATACAGATTCAAAGGAATCGCAATATCCTGAAGTGTGTTAGTTGTCCTATTATCAAATTTTCTGCTAATGGCTTCGCTCTTATACAGTATATGTACCTTAATCGAACCCAATAGTGGAAATGTCTTTGGCATACGTCGATCTACCAAGCGGACGCGTTCTGCGGAATGGGCACTGATCCCACCAGTGTCGCCAGTTTCCACTTCGATCAACGAAATGTCTAGAGCTTTTATATAACCATCGCCCACGATTGCAGGATCATTACTTACGAGCAATTGCTTCGAATGTGATGATCTGGGTTGAATTAGTGGGATATTCACCGTGTTTGTAATCTGCTGAGATAACAATGTCTGCAAAACCAGCCTGTTCAAGAATCATCTTAAACTCTGCAACCCCATACCAACGAAGCGGGAACCTTTCTAACTCTGACTGTGTTAATTGCCCATGATTCCATTTTTCATATCGGTTATGAGAAATGATATACTGATTAATAAAGTCTATCTCCACTATTTTGCTTTCTAACGTGATCACTTCCTCATTCCGGACATCCCAAGTCCTTGTCGATACCTTACCAACCGCAAGATCAGTTTGCAAAAATATATCTACAATCAGCTTACCTCCATCGGAAAGATGCTTATGAAAGTTGTTCAGAGCACTAAGAGAATCCTCTCTTTTATGTAGCAATAAAAACGTTCCAGTCGGCACGATAATTGCCTCATATTCTGTATCCAAAGAAAAAGACTCCATCTTCCCTTCAAATAACTTCGGCTGCAGCCCTCTACTTTCACAGTTAGTACGGCAGATGTTTAACATTTCACTGGATCCATCAAAACCATCCACATTCAAACCTTTTTCTAGTAGCGGAATAAGAATCCGGCCTGTACCCACCCCGGGCTCAAGAATGTTCCCCTCAAAAGAAGCCAACCTTTCGCTGTAAAATTCAACGTCTCCAAATGACAGACCAATATACTTGTCTATATCATATACTTCTGAAGAAAGCTTATTATAATAACCCAACATATACCTTTCCCCTTTCTCTATCCTCACTATACATGGCTTTAGCGTAACAATAATTTATATATCTCTCGCATTCCTCTATTTTTATCGTATAGATCAGGAATACTTTGACTGGTGGGTTTGTCTATTCAACTTTCACTTCAAGCATTTTAGTCAGGATTTTTGCAACTTCAAACAGTCGTGAGCTTTAATTCATCAATTAAACATAAAGCCGCGATTGTGGCAAGGTTAGTTGTGACACAAATACCATACTTTTTCACAATACGATCTTTTTTTAAAAAGGTGAATTTTCCCTAGACTTCTTTTATACTACTAGTACATCAACGGAAAGGAATTACTTCATGATTACACAGTTTTTCTCCTACTACAAGCCACATCGGCGCTTGTTTTTAATCGATTTTTTCAGTGCCATTTTCGTAGCGCTCCTTGAACTAGCTTTCCCTCTCGCTGTTCAGTGGTTTATCGACGGACTTCTGCCGTCAGGAGATTGGAATCGAATTGTCACAGTTAGCTTTTTATTATTGCTCGTCTATTTAGTGAGTACGTTTCTTCATTATATTGTGAGTTATTTAGGGCACAAACTCGGAATTAACATCGAAACGGATATGCGCCGTGAATTGTTCGAACATGTGCAGAAGCAATCTTTCCGGTATTTTGACAATACAAAGACAGGCCATATTATGACCCGGATCACGACCGATTTATTTGATATCGGTGAACTGGCTCACCATGGACCTGAAGATGCTTTTATTGCGATCATGACAATTCTCGGTGCGTTCGGATTAATGTATACGATCAACCCCGAACTCGCTTTAATCGCCATCGTAATGGTGCCGCTGCTCGCAGTAGTCGTCTCCTTCTCGAATAAGAAGATGAATGCAGCGTGGCATAAAATGTATCAAAATATTGCGGAAGTGAATGGAAGAGTTGAAGATTCAGTATCCGGCTCACGCGTGGTGAAGTCATTTACGAATGAAGACTTTGAATTACGTCGTTTCCAAGAAGACAATGATCAGTTCCGCTTAGCTAAACTAAAAGCGTATAAAGTCATGGCTTGGGCTACGTCTTCGATGTATATGCTCACTCGCCTCGTCACACTCGTTATTTTAATTGTCGGTGCTTGGTTCACAGTGAATGATAAGTTAACGTATGGTGAACTAGTCAGTTTTATTTTATTTAGCAATATTTTAATTAAACCTATCGATAAGATTAGTGCATTGCTAGAATTGTATCCTAAAGGGATGGCGGGCTTTAGTCGATTCCGTGCGTTAATTAACCACGAGCCGGAGATAAAAGATGTGAAAGGTGCAAAAGTCGTCGAACAGTTACGCGGAGATATTACACTGAGTGACGTGACATTTGGTTACGACGCAGAGCGACCCGTTCTTCGTAATATTAACTTAACGATTCATGCTGGACAAACTGTTGCATTTGTCGGTCCTTCAGGCGCTGGAAAGACAACTATTTGTTCATTGATCCCTCGTTTCTATGAAGTCAATGAAGGTTCTATTTCGATTGACGGAATGGATATTCGAGAAGTGACGCAGAAATCGTTGCGCAGTCAAATCGGAATCGTGCAACAAGATGTTTTCTTATTCACAGGAACCATCCGTGATAATATTGCGTACGGTAAATTAGACGCGTCAGACGAAGAAGTAGTTGAAGCTGCAGAAAAAGCACATCTTACGGACTTGATCCACAGCATGCCGAATGGCTATGACACGCAAATTGGTGAACGGGGATTAAAACTTTCAGGTGGTCAAAAGCAACGCCTGGCCATCGCTAGGATGTTTTTGAAAAATCCACCCATTCTCATTCTAGACGAAGCGACTTCCGCACTCGATACAGAAACGGAACGCATCATTCAACAAGCACTAGAAGAATTAGCCGTTAATCGCACCACACTCATCATCGCGCATCGCCTTACAACGATTCGTAATGCTGACCAAGTCATCGTGATGACGGAAGATGGTATCGAAGAGCAAGGAACGTATGAACATTTATTACGACAAAATGGTACATTTGCTCAACTGCATCAGGCTAACCAAGTATAATAGAACATAAAAATACCTGTGTCGCAAACTACTATGTTTGTGACACAGGTATTTTTTACGTGGAATTTGATACAGTGTGTTTTGGACATCACTCCAAACGCATAGTCGTGATGCACGTGTTATCTCCTTCGAACGTAGTAATCTCGGACACAGTTTCTTTCGTGCCTTGTGTGATCGTTACAGTGAATCTGTCGTCACGCGGAAGCCACAAGTCGATAAATCCATTAGCTTCAGTTGTTTTGACTTCATCGAGTATTATATTACCTTCTGAATCTTCTATATACACATTGAAATCTTCCTCAACCAGTTCACCTTGACAGCCTGTTAGACTATGGATATCACAAGGGTGAGTAGTGTTAACGAATGGAGCAATCGATACAAAAAATTCATCTTCGGGAAGATCGTACGTTGTCACGTTTTCATCATCATCCGTGACAATTAGTTCAGACGATGTAATAGAAGCGGACGCAGCTACCTCATTTCTCACTGTGTAGTCGTTCACTAATTCTTTAATATCTACCGATTCCTGTGTTTCTTGAGTTTCCTGTGTTTTTTGCACTGTATTATCCGCATTTTCATTACTACAACCGACGGATAAAGCGGTAGTTAGTAGCAACATGGCCATCATTTTCCCTTTCATCTTTACACAACCTATTCTCTATATTTTGGTGCCTGTTTAAAAGAGCATACATTTCGAAAGAGCTGCGCGAAGCAACTCTCTCATTGGAATATTACTTTTCTGATAGCTCGTCTTCCACAACCCACTTATGGTTCTGTACTTCTTCTCCATCAGTTGTAGACGCGTAATCGATCATATAGACAGTCGTTTGCTCTACAGATTCAATTTCTGCTGTCGCGCCTTCCATCCCTTCCATATGATCGGTGAGTACAGTCACTTCAGTTTCCTTCTCTAGTGGAGCAGGTGCTGGATCTTCTAATTCTTCATGAACAACCCATTTATGATCTAACACTTTTTCACCGCCATCTGTCGGTGTATAGTTGATAGAATAAGCAACTGTATCAAATGCGCCAACAATCGTGGCAGTGGCTCCTTTCATGCCCTCCATATGGTCCGTTTCAATAATGGCTTCAGAGCCAACAGGGTACGTCGGGCTTTCGGCTTCTGCTAAGCCTTCAGGGATACTGCCATCGCTCGAATGGTCCATTCCTTCCATATCATTGTGTGAAGTTTCTTCACTTTTAACAGGCTCTTCTTCATTCGGCGTTGCCGCTCCGCATCCTGCAAGGACTAGAGCAAACGCTGCACTTATGGAAAGTACTTGTTTTTTCATCAGACTTCACTCCTTCATTATATTAATACTAGTATAACAATTCCTCATCGTTCTTTACGTTAAACCTTTAAACTCCTTAGAAACTCCTTAATTGTCCTTCTCATTTGAAAATTGAGAAGGACAGTGAGCATGAAACACTATGAATCTTGTATTTATGATTAGAGGTATCTGTTTCCATTGAAATTATAAAAAAAAACGCTAAAAATGAGATGATCAATCAATTCCTGTCACACTGCCACCCTTAGCCTATCTCTTCGTAATCTTAACGTCTTCAAGTGAACGATTCGGCCTGCCGCTGGGATGGTTATGGAAATACATTATAAAGGCTGTACTAGCAAAGAATTTAACAGTCCAATAATAACGGTCTTCTTATGAAGCATCTCAATTCATACGTTTAGATACATTAAAACAAAATGCTATATTTACTTATTGTCCATTACTATAGCTATTACGGACATCAAATTCTTCTGCGAAGAACATTAACCTAACAAACAACATGCCTATTGAGGCTGACTTATAGGCCGTAGCTTCTGCACTCTGTTCAAGAACAGGTATATCGACTAATTCTCTAATCCGACAAGCATCCAATTATCCCTTGACTTCCTGTGTTGCCAAAGGTCCGGTTCATTATAAATATAAACTGTTCTACAAGCAACTGTAATATTTTTTCACCGTAATTTTTGTAGCCGTTTCTCACACAAAGCTAGTATTGAGTGGCACTAGCTTTTATGTTCACTCTTTCCGCACCTGGTGGAATGATTTCCGTAGTAAAATAAACAAACGTTTTATAGCGGATTACTTTTTGAACCGTGGCGTCTCCTTTTTCGGTCATTTTTGCGATTACTGCATCATCCCAGTCCATCCTTATCAAATTGAACGCTGTGATATTTAACATTCCCCATGGATTTATACCTTCTTGTACCATGTATAGCGCTAACTCTTTCATCTTTTTTCATAAAATTGCCACGAAGCAGAGATAGCTTAATCTCAAATAACAGCACCTGTATCAACAGAACTATTAACATCAGACTTTAATTCAACCTTCATGGCTTTTAGAGCCGATTCAACACACTTAATTGCCTGATCCAAGTTCTGTATGACTTCTGCCTCTACCAGCACTATTTAAAACGCTTCTGATAGATTCCAATACGTCTGCTACCAATGAACTTCATCTTACTGTATTCTGTGGATAAGAATAATGCTTTTGATATCGGTTAACACTTCAACTTCTCTATTGCCATTCAACAGATAACACCGCAAAATTTAAGGGTGTGAAACATCCTTCCTTTTTTTAGTCAAATAGCGGATGAATGACTTGTTAGTACTCCTCTTTTCTCGATTAAATACCGCACATTCAAATAATTTACTAATCATTTGATACACCCATTTCATATTATTTTTTAGTTAGAAAAAGCTGACTGCATCCCGAAGGAATTAATCGACTTTTAAAATATATTCCGCATTTAAGCGGAAATACCATGTATGAAACTCTATCGCTCTGTTTACAGCAACTCTTTACTATTTATATTCAAAGAAGTTTCTGCCCCGTCTTGAGCTACATAAACAACGACTTCGTTTGTCAACATCCCTCGTTCTATTTTTTCAGCAGCAAGCACTTTATTATACTGTAATATACATTCTCCGAAATGTTTTTAAATCTAAATAACTACTTTTGACTCGATATCCTATTTAATAGTCCTAACGTAAATAATAGTAAGTCATTCCAGGGCTTGTACTAATCGAAATAATACATTGCCTGCATTTTCAATGTTTTTGGATGTACCGCACTCTTCTGAACAATAATTTTTACCTCCATCGTTTTTCATGAAAAACATAAACGTTTTTTAGGATAGTGGTATATGAATCCTATTATGTACCGGCATGCTTTGTAAGGATAGGTAGAGTTCTGATCTTCAGAAGTAACTCGCAAAATCCATACAACTTGTCCATCCAAATCAACGAGCTCGTGTTGTTGCGTGGTTTTCGTCAGTAATTACAGTTTGTTGTACTTCATGTAAGCTTTCCGTCATACTATTTTGTATAGGTTATCTACAGTATAAAAATGAACTATACATTGATGAGACGAGTTTAGCTGGATTACCAAAAAAGACATAGTGATTCTACCCAGAACCTCTATGTCTACACATTAAAGAATATGCGAGATACATATTAAACTATATTACTTTTATTTAATAATTGCTTCTTGACTTTAACCATAGATTTTCTAAACTCTTCTAGCTCACTTCCCAAAGGTTAGTTGGGTAAATTAGGCTTTATTGCACTCAGCATTACTGACATAAAAACTTCATCCTCCCACCATTTCTAACGTTTCTATATACCAGAGGGTCTACTAATACAACCCCAAGCATTTAATTTTATGTTTTTCACGTTCACTATCTCCTTGAATTAATTCAGTAACATTACCTTTTAGACATAGAATTCCTCTTCTTGATCATCATGTATATGTAAAGGACCAATGCAACCCGCGGGTATTACCATTGTATTGAGAGTGAAATTCTCTCCAGAAATAATATTAGAACCATTATTTGCCGTTGCCCCACGACCTATATACCTCATTTGTGCTCTATTGTATTTCGGTTAATCTACTATTAAAACTTTTACAAATCCAAATCCAAAGTCTTGTCTTCCAATTTAGCCACATACATTTTTTAACTTTTTCCTAATTTAGTATTATACAAAATCAGGTTTTATTTATAATTTAATATTAACGCTGCTTTTCTTTGTTAATAAAGATCTCAGACTCGTTTTATTATATGAAATTACGTAAGTAGATAATATATATAGAAATTAGAGCTACTTTACAGATTAAACTTGAGAGAGTCTTGAATACATAAATTTGTTTTAATTTTCATCAGAACTATTTATTAATCAAAATTAGTTATTTCCAGTGAGTTCATATCATTAAAAACACACCGTACAAACACCGTTCTTAGTTTATAATTAGAGTTTATCGTGGTGTTTCAAAATTTTAGTTATATTATAAATTAAAATATTGTAAATAAAAAAACTACTCGCGAGAGTAGCAATTTGTTATATTTTTAAAAACTAAGAAAGTCTATTGTTTTAATACAATCGCTATTCAATGTATAGTAGTAGCAATTAATATTCTCGCAAACTACCATTACGTTCTTAACTTGACCACCAAATTCAAAGCCACTTCATTAAAGTCAAATCATGAGACTAAATGATAGCCAAGCAAAGATCAGATCGCCTGCATTTCTGATTGATTCTGAACCTTTTTCTTAGCATCCTGAACTTCTTTATTTTCTGTTTTAAGCGTAAATAAGTAAGCGATGAACCCCAGAGCTGTGATAGCAATCAACATAATTAGCGACGGACCAAAGTCTCCTCCGTTAATGTCACGCATCCACCCCATCACATAACTGGAAAACCCTCCGAATATGTTCGTGAAACCCATGAGGCCCGCTGCACGACCAGCCGTTTCCGGTGTAGAAAATTGCACGATAAATAAGTTACTTAAATGAAAGATTCCTCCCAATGTCCCCATCGCAAGTCCTAATGCCAAAGCGGATATGATGGCGACCGAAACTTGAGTGGAAACCGTTAACAAGATTGCACAGGAAGCAAACAAGATTGTTGCTATTAAACTAGGGCGCTTCGTTTTATCTGCTAAATAACCACAGATTAGAACGAAACCAAGCGCAAACAACCAAGACAAGGATGTGATTCCCGTCATAGCATCTACATCAAAATTCCTGGCTTGCATTAAGTACGTTGGTAGCCAAATACTAATACCGAAAAATAAAAAAGAAGTGATCACCATACCAAACCAAACAATCCAGTAACGGGAATCTTGAACGTAACTTTTCTTCTTTTCTCCAGTAACCGGAGCATCATCCTGTCTTATGTACGACAATTCTTCTTTGCTGACGCCAGGATGGCTTTCTGGGTCATTTCTTGTTAAGAAGATCAACATCGGCATTACAAGAAGTAAGTTCAACCCAGCCAGTATAAAGAAAGTCGCATGCCAACTGAGCGTGGCAATGATCAATGAAATGAATACTGCACCAATGGCAGGTCCTGCATAGTTACCAGAAATCCAGGAAGACTGCGCGCGGCCCAATTCATTTTTATTGAACCAAGTAGCGATGAATTTTCCACAGACCGGGATCATCATCCCTTCCCCGATTCCTAAGAAAATCCGTGTCATCATGAACATGCCGTAGGTGGTGGCAAGTCCGCCTATCAGCATCGTCACTGTCCAAATCGAAACCCCAATGATTGCTGTTTTACGGGCTCCAAACTTGTCAATGAAGAATCCCCAAAAAAAGTTGGAGATTGCATATGCTACCATAAAGATAAAGGTTAAGAAGCCAATCTTCGCATTCGCATTGGCCCCTGTCATTCCAAGATCACTTAGAAATTGTGGATCAGTCTGGACAATGGAAATTCCCAATTTGTCTATTTGTCCGAAAAACCATAGAAAGAAAATAGGTGTCGCTATATAAAACCAACGTTTATTATTTTTAATTTTCATTTTGGTTCCTCCCATACTATTCTATTAAGGAACTTCGCAATTGGAGATCCTAAGCCCGTATACGATTCTCTTCGTTGAATTTAATTTTTGTTTACTAATCTACAATACCTGTCTATTACCAATAAACATATCGATTTCTTACATACAGTAGTAAGCGATCTAACCCATAACCAAAGAGTGAAATAAAAATTACGACTGCCAATACCTTGCTTTGAGATAAGGTCGCCGATAAATAAACGAGAAAATAACCGATACCATTATTCGAACTGATCATTTCTGTCAGTACGGCAATAACCACCCCTATTGGGAGCGCAATTCGAAAACCGGTAAAAATTGACGGTGCTGTCCCTGGCAGAAACACTTTCCAAAATAGCTTGCGATCGGTCGCCCCCATATTCTGACCAGACCAAACGTACAAATGATTTACACTTTTCGCACCGTAGTATGTACTTACTACTATAGGGAAAATGCATTCTAGAAAAATGGTGAATATTTTAGAGCCAGATCCTAACCCGAAAAGAAGTACAAATATAGGATATAAAGCCACTCTAGGTATAGGATAACCAGCTGTAAAAATTGGTTGCATCAGGTCATCAATAAATGATGACCGGCTCATTTGAATCCCGATTGGAATACCAACGATTGCTGCGAGGAAGAAACCCGCCAAGATTCGATAAATTGTAACTCCCATATTTGTCCATAGATCGCTTGTGGCAAGTAGCTCAACAAATACTAATAGAATTTCTCCAAGACCAGGAAATAACTGTCTTGGAAAAAGCTCTGCCAACACGAACCCCTGCCACAATAGAGCTATTAGTATTAACGCTAAATATTTCACAATAAAATCTTTTATCGCTTTCATATGCGTCCTCCCTCAATATCCTGGCGTCTATAGCGCTATAAAATTTCGCAACAATATTCAATCTACTATCGATTATGCCACCATAAGACCCGCTGCCTCAAACCGATTAACAATCGATCGAAAAGAAAACCTAACGCTGCGATAACTATGACTGCAGCGAGGACAATATCCGTACGGCCATATGCATCCGCATTCAAAATCATAAATCCTAAACCTTTACCAGTTGATGAACCAATCATTTCTGATGAAAACATCATGACAAAAGTTAACGCTAGAGCAACACGCCAACCGTCAAATATTTTGGGGAGTGCCGCTGGAAGGACAATCCGGGACAACATTTTGAACTTAGAAGCTCCCATATTTTCTGCTGACCACAGATAAAGTTTATTAATCCCTCGAACACCATCCAATGTCGCAATAAAACAAGGGAAAAAAGCACTTGTAAAAATAATCAGAATCCTTGTTATGTCTGTCACACCAAACCAAACTAAAAATACAGGAAGTAAAGCAATTTTAGGAATCGGATTAAAGAAAGATATGACAGGATCAAAAAATCGGCCAATCGGCTGGAAAAATCCTGCTAAGATCCCCAGGCCTGTTCCGAATAAAACAACTAGCAAAAATCCGACAATTGATCGATATAAACTGATTCCTATATGAGGAAATACTTCACCTGTCATAAAGAATTCACTAATAATTCCTAGAACAACTGCTGGGCTGGAGACATAGGTAGGAAACCAATCAGTCATTGACAATAGTTGCCATAAAGAGAAGAAAAAGAGAAGTTCCACTAAAGAAACAACTATAAAGCGACTTTTCTTTAAGCTACTCTGCATTGAATTGGCCTCCTATACTTTTCACATTTTCCTCCTCATGCAAAAGATCCCAAATATGATTCCTGTAATCAATAAACTCATAAGACTTACGTATCGATACATCACGGGGTCTTGGTAATTCAATTTTCAAGATTTCTTTAACTACCGAGGGACGCTTCGTCAAAACGACAACGTAATCACTTAAATAGACCGCTTCTTCAATATCATGTGTAACGAATATTACGCTTTTCTTCGATTCCGACCAGATCCTCTGAAGTTCCACTTGCATCGTCTCTCTAGTTTGGGAATCAAGTGCACCGAATGGTTCGTCCATAAGCAGCACTTTAGGGTCAAAAGCAAGCACTCTAGCAAGAGACACTCTCTGCCTCATGCCTCCCGATAACTCGGAAGGCAGATTATCTTTGAATTCCCAAAGTCCGACAAGCCTCAAAAAGTATTCTACTCGCTCCTTGATTTCACCCTTAGGAAACTTTTGTGCTTCCAAACCCCATGCCACATTGTCGTAGACCTTGCGCCAGGGGAACAGAGTCGACTCTTGAAACATCATTCCACGGTCTGGAGCAGGTTTCCCGACCTCTTCTCCCCGGACACTCACTACTCCGGAAGTCCTTTCAATAAAACCACCGACAATATGAAGGAATGTACTTTTTCCACAACCACTTGGACCGACGACACTGACAAATTGCCCTTCTTTTATATCCAAATCAATTCCTTTGATCGCTTCAATTTCTTCTCCTTTACGTTCAAAGACTTTACGCAGGTTGGATATTTTAATTGCGCTTTCTCTTGTACTCACTTCTTCCACTGGGCTTTCTTTCTCTTTTGTGACGACTACACTAAGATTCATTTCCAGCACCCCCATCCAAATTTCACCTATCATTCTTTAAAAAAATAAACACTGCATTTAATTTCCTATAAAAGAAGTGTCTATCAATGCATCTAGATCAACTTCTTTTTCGATCCAACCTTCTTTCAATAGAATCTCCTGTACAAAATCCCAACCTTCACGGTCGAACGAAACATCATTTAAACGGTGGTAATCTGTCAAGTTGAGATATGTTTTTGGTTCCGCTAACACAAACTCTGCATCTAGTAAAGTTTGACGAGCTTCAACTGTATTTTCAAGATAATATTGTGTCATGAACTGTAAATCTTCTACAAGCGCTTGTACAGCCTCTTGGTTCTCATCTATAAATGTAGGGTTTAAAAATAGATTAAGAAAATCTTCTTCTACCGGAACGCCGTCCTTAGAGTTGAAGACCGAATCCAAGTCACCTGAATTTACCGCCATGTCATAAAAAGGTTGAGGGAACATACCTACGTCAATTTTCCCACTTCTAACAGCTTCCTCCATTGCAGGGATCGGTAGTACTGCATAATTTATATCTTTATCTGGGTTTAACCCCGCTGCCCTGACACTTGATCGGACCCACATATCACTCGGAGATTTAAAATCTGGAATACCAACTGTTTTTCCTTTTAAGTCTGCTGCCGATTTATAGCCCGCTTCTTTTAATCCCATGAAAGTTGAATTAAATCCTTCATCCATGCTCTCTTTTGCTATATTAGCAACGACTTTCAGATCAACACCTTGCGCGACAGACATTATTGAAGCTCCCTGCCCCAATGTTCCGCCGTCTATTTGATTGGCACGATATGCGTTCAATCGATCCGTATTCGCACGGAACTGTTGAAGATCCAGTGTGTATTTCTCCCCATAATTGGGTGCCATATCAGACGCCACTTTGATCAGCCATAAGTTTTCTTCTGTCGCATAGCCCACGCCTAATTTAATTTCAACCGGTTTATCCACTTTTTTCCCCTCGGCAGACGCTTTTCCATCTTTTTGGTCATCAGAACCACACGCACCCAATAATCCGACCAGTAAGATCAAAACAAATCCAGCAATAAGTCTCTTCATTTTCATTCCCCCTATTTTCTATGTGATACTAGTGGAACCCCTAAATGTTTTGTAATAACCCTTCATTCTTTCTTAGGAACCAGTCTTCGTGTCTTCCTTTACTCTTTTAACAAGAGTTGTAATTAGTAAAACAGGTTGGGGACACGAATGCACAGTTCACCGTAAAATGATTATTCAGTTATCTATCCCTACAGTAAGTTCAGCAATTTGCTAAATATTTATCAAACTAGGAAAACTTTAAAAAAAATCTAGAATAACATAACATTAATAAATAGCCTTTAACCTATCGTAGAATGAAGTTCGGTTTCCTTTAGTTTGGGTTTAAGCTATATTTATTTGTCAAGGACAAAATGTGGATCTTTTACCTTTATGTTATCACCTATTTCAAAAGACATTAGATCTTCACCAATGACAATTTGGCCATCATATATCTTACTCGTTCTAACAGCCAAATTAGCCTCTGTATCAGTCAGACCATCAAGTAACACAATATGCGAATAGACGGCAAGTTTTGGACTTACTTTACTAAATACTTTTCCAGCTTCTTCAGGAGTCGTATGAAGGTCCAGGATTTTTTTAATAGACGGTGATTTATTATCCGGTCTAGCAGCTGCAACTTCATGAATAAGTAGGTCTGTCCCTCTAGCAAAGTCGATTAGGTTTTCGTTATATCGAGTATCGCCAGAAATTACTACGGAATGACCTTGGTAATTTACTCTGTAACCGAAACTCGGTTTAACCGGACCATGATCAACTAGAAAAGCTACAACTTCTATCCCTTTTTTCTCAAAAATTGTTCCTTGTTCAATATCATGTCCAACTGCATTCAGCCCACTTAAGGTTTCGTTCTGATTCTTTTTACGTACTTCCACATCGGCAATATAGGCTTCTTCTATTTTTCTTATCATATTTTTAGTTCCTTTAGGTCCCCACACCTCAAATGATGTTTCTCTTTTTCCAGCAGTAGGCAATGAACCCGTCAGCCAAACATCAGGAATTCCAATTGTATGATCGGAATGCAAGTGGGTTACAAACAATTTATTAACCCTTCCAGGTAACACACCAGTTTGACTTAGGCGCAAAGAAGCTCCTCTTCCAGCATCAAAAAGTAGCTTTTCCTCGCCAACTTCAACTAGCGTTGCCGGTCCAAATCGTTCCATACTTAAAAGAGGTGAGCCAGTTCCAAGGAGAGTTACTTTAAAATTACTTTTCTTTTTTTCTCCTGCCTGTTTCATCTGCTTCTCTACCGTTGCATAATTTTCACTAGGTTTCATTTCAACAGGTTCATTGCTATTAATTCCATCAGCCGATACACCTCTCTCTTGTTCAACGGTGGAGCCACATGCCCCTAGCATCCCTATTACCAATCCTAGGAATAGGCCCCTATAAAGTCGCATTATTTATTCTGCCCCCTAATATTCTTTTTCTGGTTAAATATCCGAGATGCATTTCGTTTTTGTGTCTTGATCGATAATTCATTTCACTTATTTCAATCAACATTCCTTTCTTCAAAATCAAACACCTCCTTTTGTAACCGTTTTCATATAAACCTAATTAACATACCATGCGCTATTCATTTTATATGTTTCGTATACAAAACATATTTTCACTGTTTCTATTATATAAATTTTACACTTTTCTGAATTTAATGTCAACAAGAAAATATGAAATAGTAATATAGCTTTCTAGTAAAACTCTACGTAAATTATCTCCTATTATTAGATCGGTTTTTGTAGTAATTGTTTCTTTAAAAAAGAGGTTGGATCGTTGATTCATCTCATCGATTTCAACTCTAGGTGGACAGTTTTTACTATAACTAAAACATTTTTCAAGCAGTAAGTCGATATTGTAAATAAAATATTATTTTAAATTGAATAGAAAATATATATTATAATAATCCCTATACACAATCCCAAATTTAAGTGCATAGATAGGGATAATACCTAATACAAAAAAGACGATATTTCGTTCGTTTCAGACCGAAATGTCGTCTTTTAAAATTGAGTGCACATGGGCGTATCGTAACACTAAGATCGTTTAACTTTAATTTTAATAAGATTAACGTTCAAGTGCATCATAAACCCTTCTTTAGTGTCCAAATAGGCATATTGCCCATTCAAATCCTAGCTTTGTTGAATGACATCCTAATCCTTTTTCGAAAGCCGGGTAACCTTTCCTTTAGATTGTCCAATTCCAAAGAAATATGGTGGATTCCTTCCACGTCCTTCTTCATATGCCCCTTCCAAATACACAGTTTTTTTCCTGATTGAATGAGCTCCACCTCAATTGTAGGTGCTTAAAAAATATGAATAACACGTCAGCCTCTGTCGCTACTCTTTTATGTGCTACTTGGGTCATTTTCGCTTCCCTGACTCAATATTCTAGAAACTTCAAAATTTAGCAAATCCCCTAAGCGAGCAGCAGACGCATTGATGTCTTCCACTACAAATGTAATTTGAGTGAAATCCCAAGAGTCAAACAGTGGCTCTGTAATAAGATCTCCAACTTATTTTAGGCTGTGACATCCCTCTTTCAAGCAATTTAAATACGTTTTTCAACAAGGTTTCTGAATCTAAATAGGCACAAAGTTCTTTATCACAGATGTAAATTCGCCTGACTGCAGAAACTGATAAACTCTTTTAGCCATAGATTTAAGACAAGTAGCAATTTTATCTACAACAAAACAAAGTGATGGAACCCTTCCCAATTCCACTCCAAATAATCCTATATCGTGCTTGGCTCATCGTCAACTTCCATTAGTTCGATTTGTATTGACAGTGTGTCAATGAAGATAAGCTTGCTCTGCGTATCTAAGTGTACTTCTTTATAAAACACTTGCGATTGGTCATGGCCTCCTCTCAAAAACCATTCAGGCTCCATCATGCCTAGCAACTTGCTGAATGATGATACGGCTTGATTTATATCCTTTACGATGTAAGCGATTTGTGCTATTGAATTGGCTCCAAGAGTTCATTTATTCGATACTGCAGTACCCTTCAGTAATCAATTTCGCCCTGGGACAACATATTATTAGAAAGCCGTACCAGGCATCCCTCTCACGCCAAGGCCTCCATCACTCTCAATGACAGTTCCTGTAATCGCCTTAGCGTTATCAGATGCCAATAGGACATAGGCGCCGTTATGATCACTTGCTTCCTGAGCAATTTGCAGTGGATTTCTACTTGCAATATTTTTCTTTCTCGCTTCCCTATCTATTTGCTTCACGCTATCTTGCAGGCATGGGATTGCAGTAATTTCTGTGACCGTTCCACCAGGTGAAACGCCATTTACTCTAATTTCAGGAGCCAACTCATAAGCCAACTCTCGGATAAGTCCTACAATTGCATGCTTACTTGCCGTGTAAATTGGGCCTCCGCCATTCGGATAAAACCCCGAATTGGAAACAGTGAAAATGATATTCCCTTTCGTTTTCCTCAGCTCTTCAGCAGTAGCTTTTGCCGCCAATAAGCCTCCTTTTACATTTATATCGAAAATTGTTGTAAACGCTTCGTCCAGATGCTCTTCTGGCAGTCGCTCCAATGCGACAAAGCCATCGAATACGCCTGCATTGGAAACTAATATATTCAGTTTTCCGAACTTCTCTACCGTTTTTCGGACAGCTTCTTGATGGCTTGAATATTTCGTTACGTCGCCTTTTACTGTTAAAATATCATCTTTAAATTCTTCTTGTAACGCATTCAGCTTCTTTTCTGACCTTCCCAAAATACAAACTTTAGCACCTTGATTTATATACTCCCTAGCGACTGCTTCTCCAATACCGTTCGTTCCACCTGTCACGATTGCAACTTTTCCATCCAATGATTTCATCACATTACACTTCCCTGCTATTTAAGTTAATCTACCATATAACAATTGTAGCTACCCTAATTTTAACGGGTAGCTACATAATTGAATGTCCATTTAATAACGCCTCAGCATAATTGAGTCGGGATTTTGAATTGCGCATGAGGCATACAAGAGGTAGGTCAAGCAGTTGTTGCGAAAGGACTTCACGAACTTAGACTACCTTCCCTAACTCTTTACATCCACCGGAAACTTCACATGATTTATTCGGGGGTTGCCCCCACTGAAATGGATACATTTTCAGCCTTCATCCCGCCACCTATAGAAGTAGGGGGACTTCTACTAAATCAAATTAAACAAAAATCGCCAAGTTTCTTGTCCCTAAGGATGTCTGATCTGCTAAGAACCAGCGTGATACTAACTTCCAATCACCATTTTCTTTACGGAGCACGTCTTTACGCTGACCTGAGATTAAGTCAGCAGTCGTGTCTGTACTTCTACTTCTATACAACAGCAAATTACTATGGACAGTCACTTCATTTTCCGACATTTCTTTGATCTTCACATTCGAAACATTCCTTCTTGTACGTGATGGTGGCAATTCAGCCCACGCCATATCTGTTTTCAAACGATCAATTCGAAGTTTCAAAGTTGTCGAATCATCGTCAAATAGCAAAGTTGCTTCTGAGTAATCAGGCTTTGACTCTTCCATTTGGTTAATTCTTAAAGGCATTGTATAACTGATTTCTTCTGACAACAATTCATACCAACCATCAAAATTCAATTCATCCAAAAGCTCCGATTCTTTATAAAGCCATTGCTCAATTTCATATTGCAGTATAATATTCTTATGCATCCCATTCACCTCTTATTCAGCGGTTATTTGATCAAGCCAATTTCTGAAAAATGCTCTGGAGTTCGCTTCATTAAATTTATCTTTATAAACAATACCAGGTCCAACGAAGTCTTCTACCTGATCTTGATGCATACCCATCGTGTAGTTAAAGACAATATTCTCTTGCAAATGATAAGGACTTTTACTGTTTTGCGTGATATCTGTAAAATTTTCTGTATCGTCTTGTTCGAAAATTCCAGATGCTCCGAACGTTAATGTAAAAGCTTGTTCTGATAATCTCTTCCATTCTTCTGTTGCATTCTTTTCAACAAGCACCCATGATGATATCTCCATGGAGTCTGGGCCTGTCGGCTTCCAAATACGAAGGGATGTTTGAGAGATTTTCTGCCCTTTTAAATCCATCGAAGATATGAGAATCATAATATTCGGAGAGACACAAACAATCATATTTTTCATCTGCTTCAAAATGTCGTATTGGTCTTTACTGAGTCGTTCTTTATATTCATCGATTAAGCTTTCAGGGAAAGCAAAACCGTCAGGGTTCGGCATACCTAGGTTCAATCCATGCCCATTCCCTGTATAAATCTGGTAACCATATTTTGAATAGTCCCCTGTCGGAACAAGACCTAATTTTGCAATCGAACCGTGAGACACCAATGTATGGTAAGAGTCTGAAATTGTATTGTCTGATCCTAGTTTCCAAGTGCCATCTACATTCCATTTTTGTGGAAGTCCTACAACTTCCATTTCTGCACGGTTAAATGCCAAGTCGAGATACCATTTAATATCTCCCAAAAATTCATCAAGGGAAACAGCATCAGCGTCAAGCGTCGCAAAGATCAAGTCTGCATAGACAGCATGACGAATTTCTTTTAAGCCCATTTTACTTTTGTCCATCGTATCGCCGTAAACGACTTTCTGGAACGGAATTCCGATCAAGTCACCAGTGTTTTTAAAGTTGAACCCATGGTAAGGACACGTAAAGTTTTTTTGATTTCCGTTGTCCATCCGACAAAGTTTCATACCGCGGTGTGTACAAACATTTAGCAACACATGAATTTCACCATCTGCACCATGTGTTACGATGACGCTTTGTCCGCCCATTTCACGTGTTACAAAATCTCCTTTGTTCGGAATTTCCGACTTATGGGCGACAAATAGCCAGTCCCTTAAGAAGATTTTCTCCATTTCAAGCTCATAAACTTTTGGGTGTGAGAAAATATAAGATGGAATCAAGCCTTCTTCAGGCTTGACTGTATCTTTTAAGTATTGAATTAATTCACTTCTCGTCATTTCGTCCAGCCGTGGAACTTGTTTAGTGCTCGTAGTAGTCATACAAACGACCTCCTTATTTTTATAAGCCAACCTTTATAGTGGATTGCAACTTTTTCAATGTACCTAGCACACTTAATGCGGCTAACATACTCGTGTTAGGGTTTGTACGCATCGGTTCATTTTCAATTTGAAACGTCATAGAACCAAAGGTACCTTCCGCTTGAATTTGATGATGATTTTTCGTCACTCTCGAATCAGCAATAATCTCAACCTTCGTATTTTTCACTCCAATCCCAGCGAGTGATAATACAATCGAAACGTTGATATTTTTGGGGAATTTTTCAATCGCTTCTGCAGCTGATCCTTGAAAAATCACTTTTTCCCCTACGATGTCTTCTCCAAATGATTGGGCCGGTTTCCTCGTTGTTAATAAAACCTTTTTCAATTCTCCTAATCCATTTGCATTTTGAATTGCGTCTATTCCTCCAATTGCACCAGACGGTAAATATATTGAGCGTTTGTGTTTTTTTCCCAAAAGTTTAACTTCTTCTAAAAACGCCTCATTAGCTAGTGCTCCGATACTAATGATGATCACTTCTTTTTTCTCAAGAACCCTTGGAACGTACTGATGAGCCGTTGCTATATTGGCTGCTTCCACCACGATATCTATATCGGATTCAAGGAATTGATCGATATCATCGAACAACTGGACTCCGTAATCAGTAGCGAGCTGTTCATATTTTTTAAAGTTGCGGACAAATAAGCTTTTCACTTTCAAATCGCCCAACTGCATTCGTTGTATTTCTTTCATGATGAATGTCGCAATAGAACCGGCTCCGATAATACCTATGTTCATTTAGACAACTCCTTATTCTGCAAATCCATATGAATCAGTAAAATGTTCAAAGCCGCCAAATTCTGTTACGCTCGATAGACCGCTTTCTTTGATACCAGGAAAATCGAGGCGTAAATCTTTGAAAATCGTATGATTGTTAAAGAATATGGCGCCAGCTTCGATACGATCAGCCAACCGTTTTGCTGCATCAATATCAGTTGTCCAAATGGACGCCCTTAAGCCATATTCCGAATCATTCGCATAATTGATTACTTGCTCGGTATCATTGAACGGCATCACCGGGATGACAGGACCAAATTGCTCCGCTCTCATGATTTCACTATCCTGCTGGACATTTGTAACGATGGCTGGAAGCATGAAATATCCATCTTCCCATGTATCCTCGTTCAGTTTTCTACCAAAGTAATGTACTTTGGCACCTTCTTTTTCTGCACGGTCAATTAAATCTTTCACGAAACGAAATTGAGATTCATTATTCAGTGGGCCCATTTTGACATCCGGTTGGATCCCGTTTCCAACAATTGTTTTGTTAAATTCTTCGCTTAGTTTATCTAACAACTCTTCGTATCGTGATTCGTGGACATAAATGCGCTTAATGGCAGAACATACTTGCCCAGCGCCTTTCAAAACTCCATTTCTTAACTTTTGGATTGTTTCCTTGTTTAAATCAGCATCGGCCAATATAATGGCAGGGTCATTACCACCCAGCTCCATATTCAATTTCTTCAAAGTGCATGAGGACTTTTCCATTAATATTTTCCCTGTACTTGTGCCACCTACAAACGCAATTGTCCGGACTCGTTCGTCCTTCGCGATTCGATCGCCAATTAGACCACCCGAACCTGTCACAACGTTCAATACCCCTGGAGGTAGACAGTCAGCTAGCTCTTTCATGAAAACCATAATCGTCAATGGACAATCTGTAGCAGGTTTGAAAACGACTGTGTTTCCTGTTAAAATAGCCGGTATGACGCGCTTAAACGTTAAGATCATCGGAGAATTCCATGGGGTGATAATTGCCGTCACACCTCTCGGACGTCTCCGCACTTCGACCTGTTGGGCCTGTCCGGACAGATCTCTAGGCTCATACCAGTTTTTCAGGTTTTCTGGCATCTCATTTAAAATTTGTACACATCTTTGAATATCTAACTTGCCTTCTTGCAAAGTTTTACCATTTTCTCTGACAAATAAAGTCGTATATTCATCAACACGATCTTTCACACGCGCCCATACTTGGTGAACACGCTCAATCCGTTCATCCAATGATGATTGCGACCATGTTGGATACGCATCTGCCGCTGCCGTAATCGCCCGATCTACATCCTCTTCGGATGCCAGTCCGATAAAACCGACGACTTCACTTGTGACGGCAGGATTGATGACGTCTTTGTGCTTATCTAATGATATCCATTCACCGTTCACTAATATCTTTCCTGAAATTTGCAAAGTTGCTTCCGTTTTATAGACCAAATTGTCTCCCTCATTTCCATTGAACAATCTTATTTTATTTTTTTCGGTTGAAATGACGAAGCAACACCCGGAGGCCCACCGAATGGTTTAGCCATCGGTCCGACTGCTTCCATATCGACAACAATCAAAGTCATCTTATTCGACTCTGTTGCGTTCTCCAATGCTTGGTCAAATGCATCGGGAGATTCTACTCTCATTGACTCTATCCCCATCGAATGTGCCAGCTGTACAAAATCTGGACTGACTAAATCGACACCGACTTGACGGCCGTATGCTGCGTCTTGAATATTACGAAGTACACCGTAACCGTTATCATCAAACACAAGGATGATCATTGGAAGGTTCTCTTGGACTGCTGTTGCAAGTTCACCAATGTTGACCATGAAGCCGCCATCTCCTGCTAATACGACAACCCGCTTATCAGGGTTCGCTTTTTGTGCGCCGATACCTGTCGGTAAAGCTTGGCCAATTCCGCCTCCCGAGGCATGAATGGAATGGCGAGGTTTATAAATTTCGAACAATCGGCTTCCCCAAACGTTCGCTGGAATAGTGACATCTCTTACAAAAATCGTTTCTTCATCCAGTCTGTTTCTCATACTATCCAAAATATTTTCATAAGGTCCTAATGTTTTGCGAAGTTGAGTCCTGAGTGTTTCACGCAACTGTCTGACTTCTTCTCCATAATCGTTACCACGCTTTGTGTAATCGCTTGCATTCATTTGTGAGGCGAGACTTTCCAAGACTATTTTAATATCCCCGACCAACCCGTACTTAGCCTCATAATTTCGACTGATCGCCAAATAATCGGCATCGATCGTAATATGGTTTTCCGGCACTTCAACTGACCAGCCGGAAGTTTCATTACTCCGGAAACGTACACCGACGCTAATAAGTAAATCGGCATTTGCCAAAAACTGTTTCGTTTCAGGAGACGCACCAAAATGTCCAATACATTGCGGATGATCTTCCGGAATAATCCCTTTAGCTGATTGGCTCGTAATGACAGGAGCGCCCGTCATTTCCGCCAACCGTCTGATTTGTTCGGAAGCGCCTGATAAAATTGCCCCGTTACCAACCCATAATACTGGCCGCCTTGCTTCTTTAATCGTCTGCACGACAGCTTCAGGTACAATGAATGTTTCTTGTGTTAAATGACCAGATACCAATTCATCGTAAATCGGAGTATCCCGAATAATGGCTGATTGATAATCAATCGGTATTTCAACACTTATTGGCCCTGACGGTGCTTGGAATGCTTCCTTGATTGCTTTACGGATAAATCCTGTCGCCTGCTCGGGAACTTTTAATTGATAAGCCTTTTTACAAGCCCCCTCCATCATTTGGAGCTGATTTTTGCACTCGTGGATATAACCTCTACCTGTCCCAATCTGTTCAGAAGAAACTTCACCGGTTATATGTAATAGTGGGACGCCAGCACTCCATGCTTCCACCAAAGAACCTGCCGCATTTCCTGCTCCTGTACCAGTGCTCGTAATCGCCACACCTAGCTTGCCAGTGGATCTTGCATGTCCGTCAGCCATATTCACTGCGCCACTCTCTCCACGTGCACAAACTAATTCAATACTTCCTTCACGTAAAATCGCATCATAAATCGGCATATTGTGAATACTCACGATACCGTAAGCGGTTTCAACCCCCGCATTGACTAATTCTCTTACGATTGCATCTGCGACCGTAAACTGCTCTTGTATATTATCCACCCCAAGTCCCCCTTGTCCTATAAAACTTTACTTAACCCACCCGATACTTCTATATTTGCGCCTGTAACATAGCTGGCACGTTCCGAAGCTAAAAATAAAATAACATTTCCGACTTCTTCAGGTAAACCGACCCGAGCGAGTGGGATTTTTCTATTTTCCGCCAACTCTTTGTAATACACTTCCGGATCTACATCTGGTGCACGTTCCAATCTTCTCCGTTCCCATTGATCCGTTTTGATTAATCCGAGGCTAATTGTATTGATAAGTATATTATCTTTTGCCAACTCATGCGATAAGCTTTTCGTTAAATTCAACAATCCTGCTCTCGTTGCGGCAGTTGCAACCATATGGGGCTCCGGCTCTTTTGAAAGTGTTGCGTTCATATTGATAATCCGGCCTTCTCCTTGTGCTTTCATGAACGGAACAACTGCTTGGATCGCGTAAATGATTGCAAAATATTTCAGATTGATTTGTTCTTGCCATTGCTCATCGGTAATGTCGAAGAAGTGTGACATAATACTCCGTCCCGCATTATTGATGAGCACGTCTATTCTTTGAAAATGTTCACCTATCGCATTGATGAAAACTTCTACGTCTTCACGTTTAGAAACATCGCATGTCATGCCGAATAGATTATCCCTGTTTGAATCGTCCGTCAACTTTTCGATTGCTTGATTTAAGCGATCTGAGTTTCGGCCACAAATAGCGACTTTCGCCCCTTCTTCCAGTAGCATCCTCGTTGTTTCAAAACCGATGCCCGCTGTGCCGCCCATGACGACAACGACTTTACCTTTTAAATTTAACTCCATCTTTCCCAGCCACCCCTTTTATCCATCACTTCGTATTTACTAAAGCCCAACCGGGATCTCGCTCTCCCGCCATTTTCGCTCTAGTCTCCGGCGAAGGAGGTCCTGCAATTCCCCATCTGTCGGATAAATGTGGTACACGCTTCCAAACTTGCGCACGCCACGTTTTTTTATCTTCAATCACATCTACATAACATGTGTACTCCATGACAAATCCGCCTGGATCTTGGAAATAACAGAAGATATTATTGCCTGGTCCGTGTCTTCCCGGCCCCCAGATTTCTTTGTACCCTTTCTTACGGACATTGCTGATGCCACGCATTACTTCATCGACACCTTCCACTTCATAGGCGATATGGTTGACCGATGCATGCCCCGCCTGGTTGAATGAAATTTCATGGTGATTTTTATCGCACCGAAGGAACACCATTTGATCTTCACTCCAATCTGAAACCATAAAGCCGAGCACTTCAGTGAAAAAATCCGTCGACCGCTGGATATCAGTTGTGTTCAGGACGATATGGTTCAAGTAGAGCGGATTTGATTCGACTTTTCTTTGCCATGGCTCTGTATGGATATCTACCCAGGTGGATAGTTCAAAGCAACGATTTTCATAGTCTACGAAGCGGAGGCCATAACCGCCACCCACTTCGTCCAGAAAGCCCGGCTGTTGAATGATCTCAACGCCTTTTTCCTTCAAAAAGATCGCTGCTTTGTCTACCGCTATTTTGTCTACCATTCCAAATGCAATATGGTGGAGACCTCTTCTTTCACCTCTTTGTAAATGAAGAATATGATGTTCAGGACTTGAACCGCGGAAATATACATGATTGTCATCTTGCGAGACAACGTCTAATCCCCACACATCTCTATAAAATTCGATTTGTTCTTCTAGGTTAGGTGTTATTAAACTTATGTGACGTAAATGTGTTATTTCAAGCATTGCGTTTCCCACCTCTCCAATCTAACTTAATTAAATGACATAGAATCATAAATTTTAACTCAAGCAAGGTTATACAATTTTTCTCGTTTCGTATAGGAAACATTGTTTCATCTAATAATATTAATCCTATCGTAGTCTTGCATTTTTGTCAATTGAATTTTCAGACTTATCTATAATTAATATAAACTCAGTAACTAGGCACAGCTATAATTTGCTGAAAGACGTAAATAGAGTCTATGCCTAGAAGAGTACGAATTCTTTTAGCACGCATATTAAATAGTCAGGACCATAAATGAGGATATTTCTTTAGCTGTTTGACAAACTGTAGGGATTATTTTTTCTTCCATCAGCTTCTCGTTGGCAGTATGTTGTGTTGTTGCTATATTTATGGCGGCAATCACTTCATTGTTTTTTCCGAAGATCGGACAAGCGATAGACCAAATCCCTGTTTCAAACTCTCCTTTATGGAAGACGTAACCTTTCTCTTTAATGGACTGTAATTCATCTCGCAATCCTTGGATCTCGACTTTTGATACATCGGGAATCTGCAATACCTTCAGCTCCGACAACAACTCTTCTTTGCTCTCTTCGGGTAAATGTGCCAAGAGGCATTTACCCATCGCTGTAGCATGAAGGGGCAGATGCGATCCAACGTTAATTGTAACCGTAGCAACACTCCGGGCCGGAAATCTGGAGATATATACAATTTCATTTCCATCCAATATCCCCATATGTGATGACATTCCTGTTTCATCTCTTAATCTCTTCAAGTAAGGCGCCGCCAGTTCTGGTAGTTGGAGACTGTTCAAATAAGTGAAGCCTAGTTCAAGCACTTTCGGTCTAAGTCCATAGCGCTTGGTGTGACTATCTTGATAAATATAGCCACACTCTTCCAATGTATATAAGATGCGATAAGGAGTTGTTCGGCTGACACCTAAATTACTAGCAATTTCCGCCAATGAAAAGGTCGGATTTTCTACACTAAACATCTTTAAAACTTCAAGTCCACGTAAAATGGAATTTGAAAGATATTTTTCATTATCACTTTTTTGCTTTTCGTCATTCTTTTTCGTATTCACCACTATCTTTTCCTCCACTCTAAAAAATCAAGTATATATTTATTAAATACCTCCGGTTTTTCCAGGTAACTGAGATGGCCTGCATCCGCTATTGTCTTCAAACGTCCATCTTTCAGCCTTTCGACTATAATTTCCGACTCGCAGATAGGTGTCACGCGATCCTCTTCTCCACAAATGACTAGTGTAGGAGCCGAAACCTTTGAATACTCATCCATTTGATTCAAGTGATATAAACTGTTGGCAACTGATTTATAACCTGCCGGTCGGACTTCAGCCATAATGTTTTGTGCATATTCTAAAATTGCAGGATCAGCATTTGGAGCGAGCAGTGCCGACGTTCTTTGTCTTGCCAATTCTTCCGGTGAAGAATTTTCCACTAGATCATGCCGAGCTCGTCTTTTCTTTATATTTTCTTCTTCCTGGAGCCCAGCCGCTCCCCGGGTCGGTGCTGCAATTATCAATTTGGTAACCATTTCAGGAAATCTTATCGCAAAATCGATTGCTATGGCCGACCCCATTGAATGCCCTACCAAATAGACTTCCTCTAATTGTAGACTATCAAGAAACTTCTTTAAATGATCCGCAAACTGGGAAAAATGTTGTAATTCTGGAATAGGGTCTGCACTTTGACCGTAACCGGGAGCATCCCAAGCAATTACAGTGTAATCTTTCTTCAGCCCTTCCAATTGACAGATCCATGACTTCGAGTTATTTCCTAAGCCATGCAATAAGACAAGCGGGGGTCCATTTCCTTCAATAAGATAATGAATAGACAGATCCGCCAACTCCGCTTTCGACATAAAATCCCTCCTCATATATTTTTATCGTTTCTTTCTGTGTTTCATTAATAAAACAAGGTTCCCTACATTTATATCGATTGTACGTACTAATCCTACGCAAAGTCAAGCAGCTTCTGAATGAGTTGACTGACTATTCCTAATACGTTTCTAATTCTAATAGTATTCCAAAATAAGCAAAAAAGGAAATAAGAAATGATCTCTTATTCCCCCCCTGTCTATAATTGAAATAAAGAAGCCGCATCGTCTTTACGCCATGTTGACTTTGAAGCGTGAAAAACAATTTAGAAGTCAATCTTAAGATGTTATTTTTTCAACTACACATAGAAACGGTTCATCTGCTACTTGGATCGAGTCTGTTGGACATCCCTCATAAGCATCCATAAGGTCATCTACTAGATCTTCTCCCACTGGAGTAATACCTGTATTATTATCGAGAATACTATAAGATAGACCATCATCATCATAATCAAATACATCGGGGGCTGTAGCTCCACACGCATTGCATGCGATACAAGTCTCTTGATCCACTAATGTATACTTCTTCATATTGGAATTCCCCTTTCGTCCTTTATTTCCAATTGCGCATCCGTAGAATTAAAGTTGAATATATCAGTCCATTATAAAGAACTAGACGAACTCGTTTACAAGTTCATCGAAAAGTTTAGGCTGTAACTCGAGGTTCATATGGGCCAAGGGTCGTTTTGCATACCCTTTTACTAACTCCTGATAAGATGGCTTCATCTCCTGGTAAACAACCCCAGTTACTAGGCTATTATGTTTCATTAAAGTGTTCATAGCCATTTCGCGGTTTGAAGCATCGTATCCTTCTATATCACTTAATTTAGTCAAATTCTCTTTGAACCAGTCATACGTATTAACCTTATTGTAAGTGACACATGGACTATAGACGTTAATAATAGAAAAACCTTTATGTTGTATTCCTGCTTCTATTGTCGCAGTCAATTCTTTAATATCTGCTGAAAAACATTGCGCCACAAAACTAGCTCCACTTGTAATCGCCATCTCCATTGGAGATAATGCTTTTTCAATTGATCCTTCCGGTGTTGACGGTGTGATAAATCCATCCTCTGAACGCGGTGATGTCTGACCTTTTGTCAATCCGTAAATTTGATTGTCCATAACAATATAAGTTATATCCATATTACGACGCATCGCATGAATTGTATGTCCAATCCCAATCGCAAAACCATCTCCATCTCCCCCAGCCGCAACGACAGTGAGATCACGATTCCCCATCTTTACTCCTTGAGCAATGGGAAGCGCTCTTCCATGAATTCCATGTAGACCGTAAGATCTAATATAGCCTGAAATACGACCAGAACAGCCAATTCCAGAGATTACCGCCAGATCTTCTGGAGAAAGATTCAGATTAGCTGCACTACGCTGGATCGCTGCTTGTACAGAGAAATCCCCACAGCCTGGACACCAATTTGGCTTCACACCATTTCTAAAATCTTTAATTGTTGATGTAGACATGTTCTAACAACTCCTTGCTCGCGTCGTAAATATAATGCGGTTGGAATGGATCGCCATCATATTTCAACATGCTTTGAATTTTATCAACATGACCAACATTCATTTTTATAATATTGGCAAGTTGCCCCGTCGCATTGCTTTCTACGACAAGTACATGATCCGCCCCGTCTATATAAGGCTTGATAGCTGCCGTCGGGAATGGATGAATGAGTCGAATTTGCAAGTGATTTACGTTCAATCCTTCTTCTCTCAAACGTTGGACAGCTTCTTCAATCGCACCACGCGTTGCATTAAAGCCTATTAGTAAAAGATTTGTTCTTTTTGTTGGAACATTCACTGTGATTGGATTTGGAAAACGTTCTGTTAAGTTAGATAACTTACGCATTCTTTTATCCATTTGTTGTTTACGATTATGTGCGGTTTCATTTGGTCTACCCGTTTCGTCATGCTCTACACCCGTTACGTGATGGATGCCACCTTTCACCCCCGGGATGACTCGTGGAGAGATACCATCTTCTGTTACTTCGTAGCGTTTAAAATAATCCTTTTCTTCCGTTTGTTCAATGTCACTAGTAATTAACTTCCCTCGCCGAATGTGTACTTTATCAAAATCAAATGTTTCTACGGTTTGTTTTGCTAACGAAAGCTGTAAATCGGATAATAAAATAACAGGGCACTGGTATTCATCTGCAATATTAAATGCTTCTATCGTATCGTAAAAAGCCTCTTCAGCTGTACTTGGTGCAATGACAACCTTCGGGATTTCACCATGATTCCCATAGATAATCGCCATTAAATCCGATTGTTCTTGCTTTGTTGGTAATCCAGTAGATGGCCCTCCACGCTGTGTATCAACAACAACAAGAGGGGTTTCTGTCATGCCGGATAGGCCAATCGCTTCCATCATTAAGGATATTCCAGGACCAGAGGAAGCAGTGAAAGAACGAGCACCCGCATAGTTAGTACCGATTGCCATCGTCACAGCAGCAATTTCATCTTCTGTTTGAATGACTGTCCCACCAACTCTTGGTAGCTTTTTAATTAAATATTCCATAATATCAGAGGCCGGTGTAATTGGGTAAGCAGGCATAAAACGAACCCCTGCTGTCAGAGCCCCGAGCGCAATCGCATCATTACCAATCATAAACATACGTTTATGATTATTTTCAGCCTTTGCAAGAAATAAAGCAGAGGCCTTTTCTCCGAGGCTTTGTTGCATATATGCATACCCTTCTTGGATAGCCTCCATATTTTTCCCTACCATATCTCCGCCTTTTCTGCCAAAAATCTCTTGGATGACAACAGAGAAATCCCCAATCTTCAAATCCATAACTGCACAAGTAGCACCAATCGCTACCATATTTTTCATCAAAGAAGTGCCTAGTTTGGAAGCGATTTCAGTAAATGGAACAGGATATAGCTCAACCGTCGAGTCTTCCGGTTTCACTGGCTTAAATTTCGTATCAGCAATGATAATACCTTTTTCATGTAATTCATGATAGTTTAGATCAATTGTTTCTTGATCAAATGCAAGAAGTATGTCTAAATCATCGGCAACTGTCTGGACTTTCCTAGTACTAATACGAATTTTATTGTTCGTATGACCACCTTTAATTCTTGATGAAAAATGGCGATATCCATATAAATAAAAACCGAGTCGGTTCAGAGTTTTGGAAAGAATCTCACCCGTACTTTCAATACCTTCCCCTTGCTGCCCTCCCACTTTCCACGATAGATCTTTTTTCATGAAATCTGCCCCTTTTTAGCACGGTTATTGTTAAAATCATACGCGTTAATATTTATCCGCTGATGTAAGTCAATAAAATCACAATACATAGCAATTCAGACAGTAAGTCGATATTTATAGCCAAAATCACTTCTACTTATATATTTTCGTTAATATTTATGCAAAGATTGCCGTACTATGTTTCGGTTGTAACCGGACATTCGGGTCAATGTACTGCTTTGCATTACTTACTGCGACCGGTGCCTCACCAAATCCGGTGGCGATCAGTTTTACTTTCCCTTCATACGTGGCTATGTCCCCAACAGCATAAATGCCAGGAATGTTCGTTTCCATTTTATTGTTAACAACTATGGAGTTTTTATCAATCATCAATCCCCAATCTTTAATTGGACCGAGCGCGGAAACGAATCCATAGTTGACGATAAAGTCATCGACATCAATCTCTTCACAGTTCTCAGTTTTAAGCTCTTTGACAATGATTTTTTTGATACCACTCTCATCTCCGATCAGTTCAGACGGCACATAAGGGGTTTTGATTTGGACACTGGATTTTTTCAACTTTTCCACGCTATGTTCATGGGCACGGAACTTATCGCGTCGATGGATGATGGTAACTCCCTTCGCAATTGGTTCCAGCATCAATGCCCAGTCCACCGCTGAGTCTCCCCCGCCACATACTGCCACTTCTTTATCTGTAAACCTATTCAGGTTGTCAATGAAATAATGGAGGTTTTTCTCTTCATATTGATCCGCATCTTCAATCCCTAACCGACGAGGTTCAAATGCCCCGTTTCCTGCTGTAATAATAATTGTTCTTGAAAGATGAACTTCTTTATTCGTTTGAATTTTCAGAATTCCATCTTCTTGCTTTTCTACAGTTTGTACCGCTTGCTCCAAACAGATTGTCGTCGGAAACGTATTCACTTGTTCTTTCAGATTATCAATCAATTCTTGTGCGCGAACTTTCGGCAATCCAGCAATATCGTAAATATACTTTTCCGGATAAAGTACGGACAATTGTCCACCTAACTGAGGTAAGCTTTCTATAATCTTTACACTGGCTTCCCGCATTCCTCCGTAGAATGCAGTAAATAACCCGGCAGGACCACCCCCGATTATTGTGATGTCGTATACTCTCCCATCTATATTCATTAAATCCCTCACCTTTCTTCGGTTCATGTTGATGCACCTCTACCGTTGAGTAAAGTATGAGAGTATGTATCAATTACTCCGAGGCATAATTGCATCTAAATTAAAAGCACAAGTCATCTATCTAGCTATGGTTGGTACAAGTCAATCAACAAAGCAATTGCTATTTCTCTACGGCTTGGAATGACTTATGAGAACACCTGGAGACTGAAAGGCCCACTGGACTGAATATTAAATTGCTTTCGTTTCGCCTTCTATTGAGATGAAAGTCTCCTATAGCTAAAGCTTCACTTTTAATATAAAAGTGAAGCTGAATTCAGATCAATTGACCCATTGATTAATTAGCGGTCTGCCTGGGCAACAATCGCGTCTCTTTCTTTTGCGCGCTCAACGCGGATCTTTTCAAGTTCGCTTCCTTCTGGGTAAGTCGGTAGTTGTGGCTTTGCCGCACCAAGCATTACAAGCATCATAGCATCTTTGTCTCCGTCGTTGCGGATTCCACGTTGAATGCCCGGGGGTACGCTGACACAGTCACGCTTATTCATTTTGATTTCATAATCTTTTCCCTCATGCTCTAAAAGGACTGTCATTTCACCTTCCAAAATAAAGAAAACTTCTTCCACATCCGAGTGTAAGTGCAAGGGCCCAATTGAACCTGCTGGTAAGACCATTGTGCTTAACGTGAAGTTGTTTGCTTCAATTACATCTGAATCCTTATTTGCTGTTGCACCACGTCCAATATAGCGCATTTGGGCACGACGATATCTTGGATCTAATTCTTCTTGGAACTTTAAAACGTTCCAATCTAGCTTTCTATCTTCCAACCTCGCAATATATTTCTTTTCAAAATCCTCTACTGTTGTGAATTCCATGTTTTCTTCCTCCCCATTTTTTAGACCTCTTGACGAAAACGTTTATTCTAAGAAGTCCATTGTTTTATATATAAAACATTGTTTTATATATTTATATTATACTTCTAAGTAAATTCATTGTCAACACGAAGTTTAGAATTTTCTAATAACTCATTTACCAATCAATTAGATGATTCGAGAGAGTCAGATATCGCCCAAAAGATTGTGTGACGGCTTTTGTGGCTGATGAATCTATTTGATATCGCAATTGCTGCCCTGTGTTGCTTGCAGAAATATTTGACTACTCAGCCAATAAATATATACAAGTGTCTATTGTTAACACTAGGTTGGGCAGATCATACAACCCTTATTCCGACTAATTTTTCCTCAATGAGTTAATCAAAAGGAAGTCTTTACAGGAAATAAGCGAAACCACTGATAAACGAACATCAAGCTATAAGCGTCGAATCAAGCCTTGAATCTAAGCCTACAATGTTTTCTAATTTATTAGATTATGCCTTAAACGAGAGGATCATATTTGATTATGTGTTAATAGATTCTTGGTTCACGCAAGCTCCTTTATTTAAAGTTACAGTAATTAAATTTTAATTTGTCATAGGCATGGTTTAGTCGTCCATGGATAAAAAAGATACTTTGAGCTCTAACTATGTGACACTGGATAATGGGATTCCTTCTGAAATCTACCTCATACGTAATCGGAATAAACGGAGTGTGTGATTAACGATTTTAAGCTCAGATACCATATAGCCGTGGATACGACGTTCATGTGCATGTAGAGTCAAATTAAGTTTTTATTATCCAAAAGAGTCTCCACTTTTATGTAGCGCGTACAATTGGAATCTCTTTTGTCATTTCAACAATCCAGCCTTCAATTTCACATGCCGAGCTAGTAAATCGCCGATTGACTCCTAACTAATTGGGGCGATTTCCTGCGCAACTTCCATAAGTGCTCCGAAATTGGTCAGGCTATCGTGTCAACCCTGCGCCCCCCTACTCGTTACTCTTTATCAGAACGGCAGGTCATAAACGCTTACTGCAATTGAACCTCGTCTGCTCCATATTAATTATTACTTTGATTCTGAATGTTCATCTTCCATCGTGCGGTTTAATCTACTGTAAATGATTCCCTTGCCCTTGAATTTTAGGATCATGGGATTATACATAGTCAGCTACAATCTCAGTAAAATATACACGATCCTATTTGAAATTCTCATAAACACGAGTATTGATACGGCCGTTTACTGCCGTCTGGCCATCTTTTCTAAGATAGGTCGCCACATTTTCAGCAGGCATTCTCCAAACTCGGACCCTAATCCATAATGAAATCAGCTTCATTTTCCTCACGTAGGTAGGACCACCAAACGGGAACTCGCAACGGAGAACGAGTAGCTTGGCAGCCTTTTGAATTAACATACAAGGTATGTGATCCACACATTTATATTGAATTATCGGTTATTTAACTCTCCGGACTTAGCTAAATAGTATTCCTAAAAGTCCACAAACACGGAAACAGATCTAAGTAAAGGATCAATCGAATTTTAAGAAACCAATACAACAGAAAACGAAAGTTCTTTGTTTTCATGTCATTTTATTAAACACTTTATTTACTTACTACGAGTGTGATAATTTCTCGTCTGGCTTTAAGTGAAGTCTTTAATGTCCTTAACTCCTTAATTGCAATAAAGCTAATGGAAAGATGTCGGATTAAACTTTGTATAAGCATTACTAATCAAACACTTAACCGAAGCCTTCTGCATACATTTTCGATACGTTTATCTTATACTGCTTAATAGAAGGTAAAGGAGCGCAGGCTATGAATAAAATTTCAACGAAGCTAGCGGCTTCATTCATTATTTCGTTTCTCATTTTGGATACATTGCTGATGGTGTATTTACATCAGACCATCACACATGCCCGGGTGGATGAAGAACTCGATCGACTCTTAAAGACGGGTAGCAATCATCGAAATGTGCTGGAAGATAATTATACTGAAACAACTCTTCACCATATTATTTTAATGGAAAGTGGTGGGGAAAGAGATGTCGCGATTCTCGACGATGAAGGAACGATTATACATCATTCATTGCCTAACGAGGAAATTCTCGTTCCATACGTATCCGAACTGCATGATAAGCAACTAACGGAGGATACTATATTGCCCGTGGATTGGGAAACGTCTCCTTATCTCGTCAGCGTGCATCCGTATGAAGTGAAAGGCAATTCAGGGGCTCTCGTCATGCTTCAAAGTACCATCCCGATTCGTCAACTTGTCAATCAACTTAATGCGCATTTTCTACTTGCGGGTGGCGGTAGCATCGTCGTTTTGTTTGTTGTCTACTTATTATTATCCAAGTGGTTGACACGTCCACTTATTCGAATGAAAGAAGCGACAGAGCAGATGAGCGAAGGTTTGTACGATGTGGATTTGCCGAAGCTTTCGAATGATGAGTTAGGCGAACTAGCTGCTTCTATCCGGAAGTTATCGAATGATTTAAGCCGCGTCAAACGCGAGCGAAAAGAGTTTCTAGCGTCCGTGTCTCACGAAATGGGAACCCCGCTTACGTACTTAATTGGTTATGCCAAAGTAGCTCAGCGCACAGAACTGGATGATACGGAGCGATTTAACTATTTATCGATTATTGAAGAAGAAGCCGAGCGCTTGAAAACACTCGTGAAAAATTTGATGGATCTCGCTCAAATGGATGAAATGACGTTCACTGTGACGAAATCCGAATTCTCTGCCGAAGAGTTCATCCGAGATATTGTGCAACTTGTTCAACCTTCATTTGATTTGAAAGGAATTATGTTGGTGATTGAACAAGTCCGCGATTTCCCTCTCGTGGCAGATCGAATGCGACTCGAACAAATTATTCTCAATCTGTTAGATAACGCGCTTCACTATTCTGAAACTGGTAGCACTGTAATCGTTCGAGCGTTTCAAGATAAAAAGCACACGGTTTTACAAGTGGAAGACAGCGGGTGCGGCATTGCAGAGGAAAATCAGCAACAAATATTTGAAAAGCTCTACCGCGTCGAAAAATCCCGTTCTCGTTCATTTGGCGGTGCCGGTCTTGGTTTGGCGACGGTGAAGGAATTAACAGAAGCGCACGGTGGCACGATCGAGGTGCAGAGCAAATTGGAGGAAGGCAGTATCTTTACGGTACGATTATAAAGGAAGTGAGTGACGCATATGAAAACGATTTTACTTGTTGATGATGAACAGCGCATGCTCGATTTGCTTGAACTGTTCCTCTCTCCACACGGATATCGCTGTTTGCAAGCGACTGATGGTCAACAAGCACTGGAGTTATTTCAGAAAGAGGATATACATCTTGTATTGCTAGATGTTATGATGCCCGGAATGGACGGATGGGAAGTTTGCCGTAGACTTAGAGAACTTTCAAATGTACCTGTCATTTTATTAACGGCTCGATCCGACAAATCAGACGTTGTGAAAGGACTCGATCAAGGTGCGGATGATTATATTACGAAACCATTTGACGAACGCGAACTCACCGCCAGAGTGCGTGTGGCATTACGGCGTACAGGGGACGAAACTCAATCGAAGACGATTCATGAAGGTCCATTTACTCTTGACTTGGAGTCCTATTCCATCCTATATGACACGCAGGAAGTTCGTCTTACATTAAAGGAGTTCTATATTATAGAAGCCATGATGACCCGGCCCAATCGGACGTTCACACGAGAAGATTTGCTTCAAGTAGCATGGGAATATGACACATATACAGAAGTTCGGACTGTCGATTCGCATATTCGAAATTTACGGGATAAGTTGAGGAAATCGAATTTTCCTATAGAGGAAATTTTGGTGACAGTTTGGGGGATCGGCTATAAGTGGAGATAATTACATAACACGCTTTAACGATAGAAAAGGCTACTTTCCATGAATGGAGAGTAGCCTTTTCTTTATGGATCGGTTCGAGCAGCTTCTATTGCATTGTTATACATGAGAGTGTCCTATAGCAGCAAATTCGAATGATTTTTTATTAATTACGTAAAATCACATACACTAAATATGCAACGTACGCTAGAACTAGCATGAGACCTTCACGCTTACCAATCCTGAAGCCAGTTCTAGCGAATACCAACAATATGAACGTCAACGCAATCATAATAATCACATCGATAAATACTTTATCGTTCACTGCAATGGGCGTAATGACAGAGGAAGCGCCGAGAACAAATAGGATGTTAAAAATATTGCTCCCGACAATGTTTCCTAAAGCGATTTCACTTTCCTTTTTCAAAGCAGCTGAAATCGACGTAACCAATTCGGGTAGAGAAGTACCGATTGCGATGATTGTCAGACCGACCAACGTTTCACTCATGCCTAGAGAATAAGCGATTTTCGTAGCATTATCGACAACTAAATCTCCTCCGAATATAATCGCAGCCAATCCGACTAGAGTAATGAGTATATTCTTCCCCCACTTCACGTTCCCTGTCGCTTGTGTAAGCGTGGCATTTTGACGGCTTCTGAGGCCAAGTTCAATCACATAATACATAAAGATCGAAAGGAATATTAAGAAAATCATTCCATCGCTACGCGTGATTATGTTGCTACTGAAGCCTTGCAGTGCCATATCACTCATCAATACTAACATCACTATACTTGCTAATAATGTGAATGGAATCTCTTTACGGATCGTTTCGCTTTGTACCTTCAACGGGAACAAAAATGCCGCTATGCCGACAACCATAGTAATATTAAATATATTACTTCCCACTACGTTCCCGACAGAAACGTCCGCATTTCCGCCTAATGCGGCTATAATACTGACCGTTGCTTCCGGTGAGCTCGTTCCGAGTGCTACAATCGTGAGCCCGATTAAAATAGGTGGGATTTGCAGTAGCCTTGCGATATTAGAAGAACCATCTACGAAAAAGTCGGCTCCCTTGATCAATAATACAAATCCAATAATGAGTAAAACATAGATCATGTAGTTGTTACCTCCTCCATAGGAATAAAATGATTAATTAGCTGTATGTAAGTAGGTCATGTCTAGCATAAAATAATTGCTTCAAATCCTGCATACTTGATGCACTTCATGACAAGCACAATGATGAATAATACAATATGTATTTGACTCTACATCTCCATTGCAATCATCCTGTCCAATCACTCATATTTTATACGACGTACACTCTTCACCAGCAATCCTCCCCTCTTTTATTTTTTCATTTTGATTATCTCACGTCATCACTACTTATGCATCCTACAAGTCATGCAAATAGATTTACTTCCTATCTCTACTTGCTCTTTTAAGTGGTAGTACAAAGATTTTATTAAAATAACCTGTGCATTGAACCAGTTCTACAAACAAGATCTTCCTGATCTTACATTTCTACTTCCTTAAATAACATGGTATCATGTAAATAACGGTATCCATGGAATTTACAAGTATAATAGCTCTTTAAAAAATGGATAAGATATGATAGACTATCCCTGTTCACACAATTAAATACTATAACTAGGGGTGTCCAACGTAATTGGACTGAGATGGAATGATAGTACACGCATTCCGGACTCTTTGGACCTGATCTGGCTCGTACCAGCGTAGGGAAGTTTTCATTTTATCAGCGACGCGTATTTTTGCGTTTTGAAGACCAGGCCTATTTATGGAACTGGTCTTTTTTGTTGCCGATTCCCTTTCCTTGAACCGAGTCATGTCACCCCTCAAAAGGAGACGATGACAACATGCAAGAGAAGAAAGAAGAAATCCAGATCCATGAATGTTTTCCGGCCAGTAGAAAGGTTTACGTACAAGGAAGTCGTCCAGACATACTCGTACCGATGCGCGAAATTGAGCTATCACCGACTGTAACTGATCAAGGCGAAATAGCGAATGAACCTTTCCGTATTTACGATACAAGCGGGAAATATACAGAAGCAGGTTATCAAGTAGATATTAAAAAAGGACTTCCAATGATCAAAAAGAACTGGATAGTGGAACGAAATGATGTAGAAGAATATGACGGCAGACAAGTGAAGCCACAGGATAATGGCTATCGTTCAATGGAACACATGCAAAAAGATGCAGAATTTCCATTGTTGAAACGAAAACCATTACGAGCAAAAAAAGGCATGAATGTTACGCAAATGCATTATGCGCGCAAAGGTATTATTACACCTGAGATGGAGTTCATTGCCATCCGTGAAAGTGTGACGCCTGAACTTGTACGGGATGAAGTAGCGAGAGGACGGGCAATTATCCCGTCTAACATTAACCATCCAGAAGCGGAACCGATGATTATCGGAAGTAAATTCCATGTGAAAATTAATGCGAATATTGGAAATTCTGCTGTCTCCTCATCCATTGCTGAAGAAGTAGAAAAGATGACATGGGCTACACGTTGGGGCGCAGACAACATCATGGATTTATCAACCGGAAAGAACATTCACACAACACGTGAATGGATCATTCGCAACTCCCCTGTCCCCGTCGGTACGGTTCCATTATACCAAGCGTTGGAAAAAGTAAATGGCAAAGTCGAGGACCTCTCATGGGAAGTATTCCGCGACACATTGATCGAGCAGGCAGAGCAAGGTGTCAGCTACTTTACAATCCATGCGGGTGTTCTGCTCCGTTATATTCCCATGACCATTCATCGTGTGACTGGAATTGTCTCACGAGGTGGTTCTATTATGGCCCAGTGGTGTATGTTACATCATAAAGAAAGCTTTCTGTACACACACTTTGAAGATATATGTGAAATTATGAAACAGTACGATATTGCCTTTTCATTAGGAGATGGATTACGTCCAGGCTCCATTGCTGATGCTAATGACGAGGCTCAATTCGCTGAACTTGAAACACTTGGAGAACTTACGAAAATTGCTTGGACCCATGATGTGCAAGTCATGGTAGAAGGTCCAGGACATGTGCCTATGCATTTAATTAAGGAAAACGTTGATAAGCAAATGGAGATATGCCAAGAAGCACCTTTCTATACACTCGGTCCTTTGACGACAGATATTGCTCCTGCCTACGATCACATCACATCCGCTATTGGTGCGGCTATGATCGGTTGGTTCGGGACGGCCATGTTATGCTATGTAACGCCTAAAGAACATCTCGGTTTACCGAATAAAGATGATGTACGTGAAGGCGTCATAACGTATAAAATCGCAGCCCATGCAGCTGATTTAGCAAAAGGCCATCCGAATGCACAAAAACGCGATGACGCTTTATCAAAAGCCCGTTTCGAATTCCGTTGGAGAGATCAATTTAATTTAAGTTTGGATCCTGAACGCGCGATGGAATATCATGATGAAACGTTACCGGCTGAAGGAGCAAAAATCGCTCACTTCTGTTCGATGTGTGGACCCAAGTTTTGCAGTATGCGAATTTCACACGACATTAGAAAATATGCAGATGAAAACAGTTTAGAAGAGAAGTTAGCACTGGAAAAAGGCATGAAGGAGAAGGCCGAAGAATTTAAAAAATCCGGTGCTGAAATCTATCTATAATGAGGAGTGAATGGAGTTATGACAACTGAACAGTTAATTCATCAGATCTCTGTAAAACGCCGAAGTCTTCATCAGTTAGAAGAACAGTTGGCTCTCTTGCAAAAACAGTGCATTCACGACTATACAGAAACCGTAACGTATAGGAAATGTATGAAATGCTTGAAGATCGAGAGTGTCCATTATTAATACATGTCTCGCTTTCTAAAAAACTCAGCGGGATTGCGACTTACTATGGGTTTCAATTCACGTTATTCATAACACAATTTCTTGTACCTGTTGTGCTATTAACGCTTGCTTTCATGTCGACACAATAAAAATGACCCACCTTATCTCATTGAAAAATGTGGACTGAGGTGGGGCAATTTTATATAAATAATAGGTTTTGAAAGTGTAAATCTATAAATTTATTTCATTACTGTAAAACAATTAATCAAACTCTTCGTATTCATTCGGATGCTGCCCTTCAACTCTTCCCGCTTCGCCTTGATCCAACGAATCAATCTGCTTCATATCTTCTGTAGTCAATTCAAAGTCCAATACATCCAGGTTGGCTGTTTGACGGTCATAGTTTGATGATTTTACGACCGTTAGAATGTCATTCTGTAGATTCCAACGAATAATAATTTGTGCTGGTTCCTTGTTATATTTTTTAGCAATCGAAACAATTGTTTCATTTTCTAATACGTCATTTAATTCACGACCTAAAGGACTCCAAGCTTCTGTTACGATGCCGAGACTTTTATTGTATTCCACTAAGTCGTTGTTGTTAAAATATGGATGACGTTCAATTTGATTAGTAGCGGGCGTCACACCTGTTTCTTTAATGATACGGTCAAGATGTTCCGGTAAGAAATTAGATACACCGATCGTCTCAATTAGTCCGAATTTCTGTGCGTCGACTAACGCTTTCCATGCTTCTACGTATTGATCTTGTTTTGGAAGTGGCCAATGGATCAAGTATTTATCAAAGTAATCGATGCCGATCCGGTATAAGGATTCTTGAATCATTAGAATCGCTCTTTCGTAATCATGTGAAGCACCAGGAAGTTTGGAGCTGATCATCAGTTCTTCTCTAGGCACAGATGACCGACGAACTGCTTCCCCTACCATTCCTTCATTATTATAATTCGTGGATGTATCAATCAATCTATATCCCGCTTCGATTGCCGTTAATGTACTGACTACACCTTGCGCACCTTTTACTTTCACTGTGCCAAAACCAATGGATGGCAGGCTCGTTCCATCATTCAATCGCATGGATTGTACTTTTAGTTGTTCCATTTTTATCTTACTCCTTTTTTAAAAGTAAACTCTTCTATCGAATAAAACACGAATTGACAGGACGTGTCTTCTACTCGTCTCACCCATGTAATTTCCCTTGCTGATTGCGAACTAAACATTCATTCCTCATTAGAATAAAAAACACTTGTGTCAGTAACCTACGTAGATTACTGACACAAGTGCACTTTTATTTCCCCTTAAACGATCGGTACAACAAATAGCAAAATAAAACAAATCCAGAGAAAGCAATACTAAACTGTACGGCGAATCGATCAACTTCCGCCACTTGTTGTAACACTTGGAATGGGTTGAATGCTATATCCCAGCTATTGAAGCGCAAAAACCTTCCTATATAAACGCCAATTCCTGTTAGTAAACCGACGCTTAAAATACTCACATAGCCGATGTTCTTGGAATACTTCTTCCTGACGAGCAGTTCGAAAACATAAAACGATTCCAAACCAACTACTGCGGCATAAAAGAAGCCCGTAGCAATGACTAATAATTTCGTCCATATCAAAATGTCGTGACTATAGACCATTCCAGCGTCTGGCGCATACGGTCCTGCACCCGCCATCCACCTGAACTTTTCATTCGCTATATGAATAAAATCCGTTACCAGATAGACAGAATTAGGGAAGAAAAACAACCAAAGTAGTATCCAAAAAACAGACCAACTGATTTTCTTCTGCCTGATCGTCTCGGTCGCCTGACTAATGAAGAACAACGGTAAAATGGCCAACAACACATTCCAAGACAACACCGCATAGAGAAAGTCCAAACTCTTAAAGAGCATGGCCAGACAGACGCTCCAATAAGCCAACATGAATAATACTAGCATTTTATGTTTTCCGAAAAATGTCTCCATGGAACCTCCCCTAGTAAGAATGGGTATACGTTACCCCTTACTCTTGAATTCACTACTAGTGTAAACGAAGCCAAACGAGATAAGTTGCAACAATATAAAGAATTGTATAGAGTTCTGTAGATATGGAGAATGTCTTTCAAATATCGACACATCATAATACTTTGAATGAAAGGAGCTCGACACACGTGGGACCCAAAAAATACTTGATGACCCAATCGGGCAAAGAAGCTTTATTGAAAGAGTTGGATGAGTTGCAATCGAAAAAGCGACAAGAGGCCTTACAGCGCATCAAAAACGCACGCAAATTTTGTGATTTTAGAGAGGACTCCGAGTACGAGGCTGCCGTTACAGCGCAAGCACAAATTGAAGAGCGGATTTTGCTGATTTTAGAAAGACTTCGACATGCAGAAGTAATTTCCGGATCAGAAGACGGTACAGATACTGTCGTTTTCGGTGCTCCTGTGACTTTCATTGAACTACCGGATGGTGAAGAAGAAACGTATACGATTGTGGGTGTCGAAGAAGCCGATTCACTGAACGGAACTATTTCAACTGAATCCCCACTTGCCGAAAGCTTATTAGGTCGTTCTATTGGTGATCGAGTATCCGTTCAAACACCAAGCGGAGAAATGACTCTTTTAATCGTAGCAGTACAATGAACGCTATCAAACATTTGATTACATACCGCTCGGGGTATATAGTAGAGTGTATAAATTATATGATATCCAGTAACAGGAGGACGTAAATTGAAACGCATAAAAGCTATAGAGGAGTGGCGAACAATTAAAGAAAGTTCAAACGGACAATCCATTCTTCTTTTTAAAATGAGTCTAACTTGTTTCAGTAGCCTATCTGCAAAAAAAGAATTACATAAACTCGTTACGGACTTACCACTCTATGTCATCATCGTCCAAACAGATCAAGCCGTTTCGAAAGCGATTGAAAATGATTTACATGTAAGACATGAATCACCCCAATTATTAATTGTAAAAGACCAAAAAGCAACATGGCAAGCTACACATTATCACATTAAAGAATCTGTTGTTCGTGATGCGATTGAACTGTACAGCTGAGTATTACAAACATCTGTACATGAGATTTTAAGAATGTATATACATTCACGTAGTTTCAGACACGGTATTTTAATAGTTTTCCACACAAGCAAACAAAACAAAGTTTTGTTTGCTTGTGTGGAATATAAAGCTTGTAATAGTGACCCCTATAGCCTCAACACCGTACTTTCACTTCCCTACCTCCCTTATTTAACGCCTGTATCTTTAACTCAAAGCCACGTACTCATTTTAAAAACGAGACAACTACACGCACAACACATATATGTATAAGTGTACTTCCCCAAGTAATGTACGACTTTATTTGTTCAACTTAATCATCCATACAAGAAGATCTTGCAGAACCGTCGTATGGAGAGTGTAGTAAATGTACTGCCCCTTTTTCTCCGAAGTGACAAGTCCAGCTGTCCGCAAGATGTTTAAATGATTGGAAATGCTCGGCTTGCTCATCTCGAATTCTTCATGTATTTCACTAGCAGTTAAGGAGCCTTTCTCACTGAGTAGAGTAAGTATTTGCCTTCTCGTTTCGTCGTTTAGTGCTTTAAAAATATCGTTCATATAAAAGTTTCCCCTGTCTTTTAATACATTTAGTTATTTGTCTAATTAGTTATTCATCTAATTATATACTATGTAAAGTAATTAAAGTAGTACCTGTGCTGAAAACAATTAGGAATGAATAAACATTCACGTTTGTTTCCGTACAGGTACTACTCGTAGAAATACATACTTCAAGTTCTCAAGTCTTCGTGCGCTAATTCATCGTGAGTCCGAATGGTTTCAAGACACCGGCGTATTGTTACATTACGTAAGTCGATCTTCTAGGAGACATAGATTACATAGTCGTGAATACTTGATTTACGTCTTCAAGAATTCTTGCAATCCTGCCTTAATAATTGATCAGCAATATTCGCACCAATGAAGAAAGCTGGCGCTGATGTATTGCCATCTGAAACAAACGGTGCAATGGAATCATCCGCAACAATCAAATTTTCTACACCGAATACTTCTCCCATTGCATTCACAACACCTTGATTTTCATTTGGCGCCATTCTAAGTGTGCCTTGTATATGGTGTGTCGGACCTAAGTTATCCTTAATGAATGCTTCAAGTTTGCTATCGTCCTGAATCGTTTCCAGTGTAGGTGTAACGAGTTGATAGTGGGAATCTATTTTCGCTAGTTCTTCTGCAATGCTTTTAATATATACCCTATATATGTTTTTTATAGTTTCAAGGTCCGATCGATTATTCAAAAATCCTGCATCAGCAAGCACAATCTTTAACGGATCTGCATTTTGAATTCTGACAGTTCCTTGGCTTTTCGGCTCCAATACTATCAGGATAATGCTTAGCATTCCGCCAGCTCCTATTTGACCAATTAGCTGGACGCAACGCCGGTTGGGATCGGCACCAGGCGTTGGATCTGGCAAAAAGGCCCCGCCTGTATAAAGCGCAAATGGATCCGCGTCCGGAAGTGCTTTGTCATTCGGATTCGTTGTAAACATCGAAGTATTTACCGGGTGGGTAGTCATGTTCTTCCCTACATTCGCGTTATGATGAACAACGGAAATACCGGCTTTATTCAGTGTATCAGCTGGTCCGATGCCAGAAAGCATTAATAACTGAGGACTATTTATTCCTGCCGATACAATAACTTTTTTGCGAGCATATGCGTAATAACAGTTTCCTTCTTTAAAAAATTCCACACCAATTGCTCGCTTATTATTATCAAAAATGACACGTTGCACCGTTGAATTATAAGTTACCAATAACCGTCTACCGCCTACACCTTCCCCACTTTCTTTCATAACATCTGGAGAAAGAAAGGCGGTATCAGAACTTTCTCGTTGACCATAAGGAGTCTGGTATAGTTGCCATCTTGTAAAAGGGCCAAGTGGTGTATTGGGATCATTATAATCTAAAATCCTGGTGAAACCCGTGGCTCTTTCTATCGCTGTCACCAATTTCTCAACCATGCTAGTAGGGTAAGCGGGTGCCTGTCTAATATCCAACTTCCCGTTATATCCCCTAGCATTCGGATTTTGAGTCTGACCATTGTATTTTTCAAGTTGCGAAAATTGATACGTCTCTTGTTCAGGCGACCAAAGTGGGCCTAGAAGGTTTTCCCACTGTTTCATATTGGCCTGTGATGGTCTTACATATTGGTTATTGTTAATAGAGGAACCACCTCCCAAAGTTCGCCCACCCGTCCAATCAAATGACCGATCTTTCACATTTTTCTGAGGGACACCTTTTCCTTGCCAGAAGTATTGAGGGAAAAAGTCTTCAGTGAGAATAAATGGCGGTGCAAACAATGAATCTCTAATCGGCTGCTCTTTACTATTATTATCTCCTGCCTCTAAAACTAACACAGAATTTTGGTTATCATCAGTTAGTTTCCTTGCAATGGCAGCACCCGCTGGCCCCGTTCCAACCACGATATAGTCATATGTTGGTTGGCTGTTGGTTCCTTTATTCATTTCAATCCCCCTAAATGGTTTTTGTGCAGTATATCCTATGGCAAGGAGAATGGGATTATGAAGCAAAGGAAAGTCCGAACGACGTGGACCGATGATACATTTTAGTAAAGGGCTCTTTCATGAACAGGGCGTGGGGAAATTTATCAATAAAAAAGCACCGCTATATGCGATGCTTTTAAGGCGCTACCTCGATTCCAAATTGCTTATTATTTCATTTCACTCAGCAGCTCACCTAATTTTTTCACGCTAGCTGCTTCATCTGTTACAGTCTGTTCCAATAACTTTTTCTGTCTGTCCAGCGCATCCGTCAGTGTAGAAATTTCTTCTGACAAATCAGGCTTTGTCTGTTCTTTCTTCGCTTGCAATGACTTGATCGTATCGAATAAGTCTTCATGGTCGACAATCCGTCCAGCACCCCACATGAGCTGCTCTTTCGGTGCTTTTATGACATAGTCTGTGAAGTAGTTGAATACTTCCTGATCAAAGTCATACGCATACCAGTTGTTGTCAATTGCGTATAAGTACTCATCCAGTGGAGTAGCGATATCGCCAGTAGTTAATGCCTCAATAGAAGCAGTTAAGTTTTTGACGTTATTTTGCGCATGCTCATGAGGGAATATCGGTTCATCTTCCCACGTCAATCGCACAAATTGGTCTTCCGCATATTTATAAGCTGCTAACAAGTCGCTGTTTAACTCACGACTTTCCTCGTACAACTTCTTCGCTGTGTCTGTATCCTCTTTTTTAAGTGCTTCCGCATACTCTTTATTAATGTCAGCGACTTTTGTGTTCACTTCTTCTGCACTGGACATCGCCTGATCAATCTCTTTCGTCAAGTTGTTCGAAGCAACAGACGCCTGTTTAAACGCATCGGTGTCGATCAAGTCTTTCATCGCTTGCAAACGTGTCGTGAAGTCTAACGGCACAATAGCGGTTTGATCGTAATGCATGGTCAATAATCCATAAAGATTTAAGTGGAATTTTAACGCCTCAGCATTGAATGCGTCTTCGCTGTCAAATTGAGAATGATAATGGGAGTGCATGAATTCACTATCTTGGAAATCATTCCGAAGCGCTGGCACACCCGCAATACTGAATGAGAAGTCATCTGACCATGTACGTAGTGGAGAAACGACTGAAATCCCATCTTTGTACACGTCGGATAGTGGTGGCACTTCTTTTGCGAACTCTGTCAAATAGTTATTCAACTCGTACGTCGAGCGAATTTCATCTTGTGTCGTATGTTCATATGCCGGAAGTTCAAAATTCATATTCGCAAACGTCTTACCTACCCACTCGGGATGAATATTGAAGATTTGATTGTAAGCACCTGTCGACCAGTCGTAGCGAGTATTCGATTTGCCCCATTCTTCTGCTGCGATCGCATTGAAAATAAGAGTCTTTTCTGGTTGATAGCCGCTGTCAATCATTCCTTTAGCGATACCAAGCAGTAGACCGATTGCTGCATTGTCATCTTGGAACCCGGCAAAATACGAATCATAATGGCCAGATAACAGGATATAGGAGTCCGGATCTTTTCCGACAATTTTCCCGTAATAATTATACGCTTCTTGATCCATCTTCACAGTAGATTTAGCATCAAATTTTACGGTAAACTTGTCATTTTCACTTGCCTCTAGTGCCTTCTTCAGTTCATTTGCATCCGTTTGAGACATCGAGAATGCAGGTGCATCGTCCGGTCCGCAAATATCTTGTGAATTCAACGCATCGGGATCAACTTCGGCATAACCAGCTTCTTGTACCGCAATGACCGCTGCTGCCCCTTTTACATGCGCTTGATACGTAGGGTAATTAATCCACCATTCTTCACGTTGATTGATGTCGACTAATACCAGTTTCCCTTCGATATCTAATCCCTCTAAATCTTTCGCAGTCCCTTTTCCTGCATAAACTATCTCAAGTTCTTTCACACCATTCGTGTCAAAGTTCACTTGATAACCACCTAGCACAGCAAGATGCTCTTTTCCGGCAGTATCCGTAAAGGTTAAATCGGCCTTCTCAAACTCCCAACTATCTACCGTAAACGCATCTTTCGTCACTTCAGTTAATCCGATTTTCTTCATTTCTTCTCCAATTTTCTCGCCAGTCTTTCGTTCCGCTTCCGATCCTGCCGTACGATAACCGAGCTTCTCATTGGTTTTATATTCTTCCATTCCTTTAGCGAATTCAAAAGCATATTCCACATCTACTTCAGATAAGTACTTGTCCTTCTCATCTGAAAGCGGAACGGTCTTCACGTCCTCGATCGGCTCTTTCTTCTCTTTGGAAATATCTTCTTTTGGTGTACACGCAACAAGTGAAGTTGCGACGAGCATAGACAACGTTAAGTAACTTACCATCTTTTTCATGTATCACAGTCCTTTTTCATTTTTTTGCAATCAATTCATTAAACGATATAGAGAGAGTTTTCGCAATAGATTTCTACAATTATCATCATTATATTTATTGAATATTTTTGTTGAGATATTCCATTTCTTAAAAAGCAAACAAAACTATAATTTGTTTGCTTTTAAGCATTCATTTGTTGTGAACTTGGTTTACTACATCGAACCATTTCAACTAATGCTAGTTGGCATTCCTCAGGCGAATGAATGCTGTCCTGTAGCACGCATAACAATCTCTATGTATTCTAGCGTGAGTGTTAACATCACCGACCATAATCTAATCGCACTACGTAATTAGTTGCGTATATCTTTCTTGAAAACTATGATAATCTCACTAATAGAAGCAAGTGATCAGTATGTAGGGCGAATTGAGAGTGATTGTATGTTTGTGTTTTTTGCGTTGTTTGGTTTTCTATTTATTTTGATTGGTATTGTCGGCTTACTTGTTAAAGCGATTTTTAAAAAGCCGAAGAAGAAATTTGGTATCCTCACTTTAGTAGGCATTGCAGTGTTCCTGATGGCTGTAGTAATTACGCCAGTAGAGATAGAGCCAGAGATTGAAGAAGCTATATTCGGTGGAACAGGCGCCTATCGATAAACCTTCTGAAACACCGAAGAAAGCACCTGAAAAAGAGTCTGTGGATGATGTAGAAAAACCAAAAGAGGTTAGTTCTACTAAAGCTGAAGAACAATCAGTCCCAGTCATAGTGCCTTCAAAAAATGATTCTTCAAAAGTTACTTCTGAAAAACTAAATGATGCCACAGAGACAAGCGGTACCACCGCAAGAATCCCTGTAAAATTAGTAAAAGTTATAGATGGCGATACAATTAAAATTATATATAATGGTAAGGAACAAAATGTTCGATACTTGTTGATCGACACCCCTGAAACCAATCATCCCCGACTGGGTAAGCAACCGTTTGGAGATGAAGCAAAAGCTAGAAATAAAGAGCTCATAGAGAGCGGTACACTGGAAATCGAATTTGACGTCGGGGAACGTTTCGATAAATACAATCGTTTACTTGCGTATATTTATGTCGATGGAAAAAACCTTCAAAAAATATTATTGAGTGAAGGGTTAGCTCGTGTAGCATATGTTTACCCTCCAAATACTCGATACGTAGATCCATATGAAAAGACGCAAGCAATAGCTAAAGAAAAAAAGTTGGGTATTTGGTCAGTTGAAGATTATGCTACAGACTCTGGCTTTAACGCGCAAGCAGTGAAAGAGAAACCTGAAAAATCAGCACCTCAAAAAGCGACACCTGCTTCAGCGCCTGTAGCTAAGCCCTCACATGCTACACAAAAGTCGGAATGGTTTCAAAACTGTAGCGAACTGAGGAAGACTTATCCTCACGGTGTGCCAAGCAGCCATCCGGCTTATCAACCTAAAATGGATCGCGATCAAGATGGATTTGCTTGCGAACGATAAAAGTATAGCTATTTAAATAGAAGCCGAATAAAAACCGCGTGAAACCAAGTTTTGTCACTTGGTTTCACGCGGTTTTAATTATGTCGTCATTATTTTTTTATCCATTTCGACTCAACAGGAATTCCTGCATCAGCAAAAAGATTATATACGGGGCATCTTCTTTCCACTTCTGCTTTTAATTGCGCAATCGCATCATCTGATTCATTCGTAGTGATTTCACAAACAAAACGCACTTTCTGAAAATGCGTTTTCACGCCTTCTTCCCCCATTAAACCCTTGGCATCCACGATACCTGTCGTATCAAAATCAATTGCTGTAAAAGTAAAACCTTGTTCGTTCGCAATTAATGGAATCATCACTGCCTTACAGCCATTCAGCGCAGCCGCAATATACTCGAGTGGATTTGCACCGGTATCCGTTCCACCTAAATGAACAGGTTCATCCATCGGAAATCTTTCAAAGTCGCGGATTGTATGTGTAGAACGAACCCCTTCCTCCCACTTCGCTGTAGCAGCAATCTTTACTAATGTATTGTTTGTTGTTGACATATACCCCATCCCCTTTTAATCCATACTATTATAATATGTATTGTAGCATATTGAAATGTTGAATGGAATAGAAAAAGAAAGATTATCGTTAGAATTCACAGAAATCTTTAACGTGAGCGATAAATATACTACGAGCCCAGTAGATCAGCCCATTATACACTTTGATTCAATTGATGAAAAAAACATCTAACCACTGCAATAGCTAGATGTTACCTTAAAAAGTGCTTATATAGTATTCTGGGAAAGATTTCGACTTTGACTTGTTTATATGCCTAGAATTTTTCCCATATTTCACCGAAAGTTACAAAGTATATTTACTAGCCGCTGTATCATTTCATTTACTGATTATTTCAGCTGGGGTAATTGCTTCATACGGAAGAGATGTCGTGCTAATTTTCGTGATGAACCAATTATCACGTCCAAGTTCGGGGTTCTTTTCTACAGTCACCACTTTATACCCTTTGCCCAACTTTGCATAAGAAGTGATTACATCATATACAAGCGTGAATTGTTGCGCAGTTTTACTGATTTTACAAACATGCACAATATGAATAGTTGACACCCACGGACTCGATTGTCCAGTTACCCAATTATTTTGTACAAATTGCTTTTCTGTACGTTTTCGAAGTGCTGGTGATCATACTGCATGTTGAACAGCACCACTTCGGGTTTGCAATCCTAACATCCATAGTTCAACTGTTTGTAAACCCTTCCATACATACGTATTGTGGTTGATTATAAGATGTTTTTTAACCAAGTTAATATATAAATAAATAAAAATGGTTCAATCCATACAAGGCAAAGTAAAATAATGAAAAAAGACGCGCATGATATGATTTTCATTGCTCCCTTTTCCTCTTTGGAAAACGCAATAAAACTAAAAATAATTCCACATACTAAAAAGATGAATCCGATCAGAACAACTGGTTCAATTATTTCAGTTGTTAACCAATTGATCACGAATGCTAGCAGTCCAGTAACTACAAAACAAATGACCATGTACTAAAAGGTCTTTTCAAGTAAAGCAACCTCCTTTTGCTAAGCGTC